>NZ_JBFBCG010000073.1:0-35534 GCF_040683105.1 Streptomyces sp. NPDC051020
GCTGCGGGACCGAGCGCACAGCGCGGCGAACAGTGGTCCTTCGCCAGAAGGCCCATGCACGGTCGTCTTTGCCGACGGTACCGCAGGGGTCTTTGCCGCCGGTTTCCACCGGCGGACCCCCTCACGTATGCGCCGTCGTCGCTACGCCGACGGGGCGATGACGCCCGTCCGGTAGATCGTGCCCGCACAGGCGTTGGGGATCCTCGCCGCCGCGACCGGCGAACCGGGCTCCGGAGTGTGCGTCACGGCGACGCTGCCCTCCAGCGTTCCGCCGCCGTCCGCGCCACCGAGCTGCGGCTCCGTCTGCGACGTCCCTTCACTGGTGCCGCCGCTGGTACCCGCGGCGCCGTCGGTCGGTGTCGGGGTCGGCGAGCTGCCGGCAGTCGGGCAGGTGTCCTTCGGTACCCAGGCGAACTGGACCTCGTACGTCATGGACGGCTTCAGCAGCACCGTGCCCGCCTCCTGCGACGGGTCGGGCAGTCCGGCCGCCGGGTCGCCCGTGGTGTGCTGGACGACATCGATCCTGGCCGGGTCGGCCGCGCCCGTCGTCTCGAAGCCCACGGTGCCGCTGCTGGTCACCGTGCAGTCCGTGCCGGAGATGTTGGAGATACGGAACGTGCCGTACACCGTGCCGTCGGCACCGGCCGCGCCCGCCTGGGCGGAGGCGACACCGAGCTGCCCCGGGTCGCAGACCGGCGTCGTAGCCGCCTTGGTGTCGGAAGGGTCGGCGCCTGCGCCCGACGCGCTGCCGTCGGTGCCCGTACTGCCACTGCCCGAGGGGCTGCTGGTGCTGTCGGGGTGGCCGTTGGAGCCGTTGTTGTGTCCGTCGGGGCTGCCGCCTTGGCTCTTCTCGTCGGCAGCCGAACCGGAATCGGCGCCGTTGCCACCCTGGGCCTGCTCGCCGTGTCCGGCGATGGCCGGGTTGGCGGTGTCCGGGCCGGTGGAGCGGGCGACATGGACGAACGCGGGGACCGCGGTGCCGATGAGCAGCGCCGCCGCCGCCATGCCGACGACGGCCTGCCGCCGCCGGGCGCGCCGGGCGGGAACGGCACGCCGCAGGTGGTCGAGGGCCCCGTCGGTGGGTGCGAGGTCCTGGACGGCGCCGTGGAACATGCGGCGCAGTGCGAACTCGTCCAGGTCGGGGCCGGAGCCGCCGGCTGCGTCGGAACCGTCGGGGTCCGTGCCGAAGAGCTCCGACAGACCTCCGAACCGGGCCGTTTCGGCGGGATCGTCGCCCCCGCCCTGTGCCGCCTGCGCGCCTGCCGCGCCCGTCACGGATGCGGCGGCCTCCGTGGTGGCGTCCGCGTCCGACAGCGGGTCCCGAGGCCCGTTCGGCTGCGCGTTCGAGCTGTTCTCCGGCCCGTGGTTCACAATTCCGTTTCCAGTCCGGTCAATCCCACGCTCATGCGTGCGTTCCTGCCTGCGCTCGCGCCAGTTCATGCCTGGGCCTCCATCACGACGCGAAGCGCCGCGATACCGCGCGAGCCGTACGCCTTGACCGAACCCAGCGATATCCCCAGCGTGTCGGCCACCTGAGCCTCGGTCATGTCCGCGAAGTAGCGCAGCACCAGTACCTCTCGCTGGCGCCGTTGCAGCCCCCGCATCGCTTTGATCAGCGCGTCCCGCTCCAGCTGGTCGTACGCGCCCTCCTCGGCGCTCGCCATGTCGGGCATCGGCTTGGAGAGCAGCTTCAGCCCGAGGATGCGGCGGCGCAGTGCGGAGCGCGACAGGTTGACGACCGTCTGGCGCAGGTACGCGAGTGTCTTCTCGGGCTCACGTACCCGGCTGCGCGCCGAGTGCACGCGGATGAACGCCTCCTGCACCACGTCTTCACATGAGGCGGTGTCGTCCAGCAGCAGGGCCGCGAGGCCGAGCAGCGAACGATAGTGGGCGCGGTAGGTCTCGGTGAGGTGGTCAACGGTGGTTCCGGCTGCCACGCTGCGCTCAGCGCCCTCGCGCTGCGACGGGAGCTGGGCGGGGCGCGCAGCGGGCATGGGCGCAATCACCGGCATACCGCCGGGTGCGCGGGGCCTCCGGAGCGGACGCACTGAAGCGCCCCGCAACGGGCCCACCACTGTGATGTCGAGAACCTCTGCCACGCCTGTTGGACACGTTTCCCCCCGTCAGGGTTGTACGCGTACGGCACCATGTTTGGCACTGTGCGACATGCCCTCATACGTACCTGCTCTTCCCCGAATGCCACGATTTCGCGCCCCGCCGCGCAAGAAGTGACCGCAGAGACGCGCGCTCCCCGGCCGCCGGTTCCAGCACACCAAAGGTCATCGTCGGGCACCGCAAGGTCCCAGCTCAAGAGGTTCTGACCAGCTACTTGCTCACAGGTGGTCCACAGAGCGTACAGAAACGGTCGGATCAGGTCCGGGGAAATTCTGCGGCCACCGCTTCGGCGATCTGAGCCACGTTCAGCGCCGCTCCCTTGCGGAGGTTGTCGCCGCAGACGAACAGCTCCAGGGCGCGCGGATCGTCCAGTGACCGCCGTACCCGGCCCACCCAGGCCGGGTCGGTGCCCACGACATCGGAGGGCGTCGGAAAGTCGCCGGATGCCGGGCTGTCGTAGAGGACGACGCCCGGCGCGGTCGCCAGGATCTCGTGCGCCCGGTCGACCGCGACCTCGTTCTCGAAGCGGGCGTGCACGGACATGGAGTGTGTCGCGATGACGGGCACGTACACACAGGTCGCCGCGACCCGCAGGCTCGGCAGGTCCAGGATCTTGCGGCATTCGTCGCGGATCGCCAGTTCCTCGGACGACCAGCCGTCCCCGGCGTCGGTCCCGGCCCACGGCACGACGTTGAGCGCCACCGGCGCGGCGAACGGCGAGTCCTCGGTGTCCCCGAGGGCGCGGCGTACGTCCCCGGGCTTGGTGCCCAGTTCCGTGCCCGCGACCATCGACAGCTGTTCGCGCAGCGCCACGACGCCGTCGCGGCCCGCGCCGCTCACTGCCTGGTACGAGGAGACGACGAGCTCCCTCAGCCCGAATTCGGCATGCAGCGCACCGACGGCGACGATCAGCGACAGCGTGGTGCAGTTGGGGCTCGCAATGATGCCGCGCGGCCTGATCCGTGCGGCATGGGGGTTGATCTCGGGCACCACCAGCGGCACGTCCGTGTCCAGCCGGTACGCCGCCGAGTCGTCGATGACGACGACACCCTTGGACGCGGCGATCGGTGCCCAGCGTGCCGACACGTCGTCGGGCACCAGGAAGAGGGCCACGTCCACGTCGTCGAACACGTCCTCGGTGAGTTCGAGGACTTCGGTCTCCTCACCACGTACGACCAGCTTGCGGCCGGCCGAGCGCGGCGAGGCGATCAGCGTCACATCGCCCCAGACGTCCGCGTGCTGCGAAAGGATCTGGAGCATGACGCCGCCGATCGCCCCGGTCGCTCCGACGACCGCGAGCGAAGGGCGGCGGGGTGTCATCGGCCGGTGCCCCCGTAGACGACGGCCTCGTCGGAGTCGCTGTCGAGGCCGAAGGCTGTGTGCACGGCGCGCACGGCCTCGATGACGTCGTCGGCGCGGGTGACCACCGAGATGCGGATCTCGGACGTCGAGATCAGCTCGATGTTCACGCCGGCGTCGGACAGCGCCTCGAAGAAGGCCGCGGTGACCCCGGGGTTCGTCTTCATACCCGCGCCGACCAGGGAGATCTTCGCGATCTGGTCGTCGTAGCGCAGCGACTCGAAGCCGATCGTGCCGCGGTTGCGCTCCAGGGCGTCGATGGCCTTGCGGCCCTCGGCCTTCGGCAGCGTGAACGAGATGTCGGTCAGACCGGTCGACGCGGCGGAGACGTTCTGCACCACCATGTCGATGTTGATTTCCGCGTTCGCGATGGTGCGGAAGATCGCTGCGGCCTCGCCCGGCTTGTCGGGCACGCCGACGACCGTGATCTTGGCCTCGGAGACGTCATGGGCGACTCCGGAGATGATCGCGTGCTCCATCTTCTGGTCCCCTTGCGGCTCGTTGCTGACCCAGGTGCCGCGCAGTCCGGAGAAGGACGAGCGGACGTGGATCGGGATGTTGTAGCGGCGTGCGTACTCCACGCACCGGTGCAGCAGCACCTTGGAGCCGGACGCGGCCAGCTCCAGCATGTCCTCGAAGGAGATCCAGTCGATCTTCCGGGCCTTCTTCACGACCCGCGGGTCGGCGGTGAAGACACCGTCCACATCGGTGTAGATCTCACATACCTCGGCGTCCAGCGCGGCCGCGAGTGCGACGGCGGTGGTGTCGGACCCGCCGCGGCCGAGGGTGGTGATGTTCTTGCCCTCCTGGCTCACCCCCTGGAACCCGGCGACGATGGCGATGTTGCCCTCGTCGATCGAGGTCCGGATACGGCCCGGCGTGACATCGATGATGCGCGCTTTGTTGTGGACCGAGTCGGTGATGACGCCGGCCTGGCTGCCCGTGAACGACTGGGCCTCGTGGCCCAGGTTTTTGATCGCCATCGCCAGCAGGGCCATGGAGATCCGCTCTCCGGCGGTCAGCAGCATGTCGAACTCACGCCCGGCAGGCATCGGTGACACCTGCTCGGCGAGATCGATCAACTCGTCCGTCGTGTCGCCCATCGCCGACACCACGACAACCACCTGGTTGCCGTTCCTCTTGGCATCGACGACTCGCTTGGCGACACGCTTGATGCCTTCGGCATCGGCTACGGAGGAGCCTCCGTACTTCTGCACGACAAGGCCCACGTGCGCTCCTCGCTCAGTCCGTTACTGCGGTCGACTCAGTTTAACGAGCAGCCCGGATTCGCCCCGTTGATATCGCATTGTGAGATGTCCCGCTCACCACGTGATCATCGGCGTGTCACCCGGACTGCCCGTACGGGTCTGCTGCCCAGTGATCCCGGCACCACGCCCGCATGTGGCTCAGCCCACACCGGGCAAGGTCCACGATCTCCGGGTCCGACCTCTCCAGAGTGAACCGCAACCCCACGGGCCGCCCCAGGAAAGTCCCCCGCCGCACGAGCCGCTCCGCACCCTCCCGCTGCTTCTCGCCCTCGTCTCCGTACCTCCTGCCGCCGCCCCGGCCCATGCGGGCGGCCGGTCTGCGCCGCGACGGGGGCCGGGCCCCACAGGGCCACTCCCGGCCGGACGGTTACTTCACCGGGCGCAGTCCGAGCGGTCCCGCGATCTCCTCGGCCATGACCCGCCCCGCCTCCTCGGCCAGGTCGTCGTCGACGGTCTCCGAGTCCGTGTCCAGTCCGTCCAGTTCCTGGAGGGGCTGGTTCAGGCGGATGTGGGCGACCAGGGACTGGAGGGCGCGCAGGGTGGCGGAGGCGGTGGAGCCCCAGTTGGAGAAGTAGGAGAACTGCCACCACCACAGCGCCTCGGTGGCACGGTCCTCTTCGTAATGGGCCAGGCCGTGACGCAGGTCCGTGATCAGGTCGGCCAGGTCGTCGGAGATGCGGGCCGGGACCGGGGCCTTGCGGGGCTCGTAGGGGTCGAAGACCTCGGAGTAGACGTCGATCGGTTCGAGAAGGGCCGCGAACCGCTCGCGCAGGCCGTCGGCGTCCGGTTCGGCACCCAGGTCCGGCTCGTAGCGCTCGTCGGGGAGGACATCCTCGTACGCGCCGAGCCGGCCGCCCGCGAGGAGCAGCTGGGAGACCTGGAGGAGCAGGGTCGGGACGGCCTGCTCCGGCTCGTCGACCTTGGAAACCTCGGTGACCGCGACGATGAACGTCTTGATCTGGTCCGCGATCTGGACGGCGAAGTCGTCCGGGTTCTGCGTGACGGAATTCAGCGTGGCGTCAGACATCGAGGGGACCTCCCGTGGGCACGGTCGCGAACGGTGAGAAGAACATAGCGCCGCTCAACGTAAAGCCGCCGTGAGACGTCGAGGTTTCGTCCGCGAGGATCCCGGCCGTGGTGCAGGTGTCGTACGGGGTGGGGTCAGACATCCAGCAAGCGCCTCCCCTCGAAGGCGCGGCCCAGGGTGACCTCGTCCGCGTACTCCAGGTCGCCGCCCACCGGCAGCCCGCTGGCCAGCCGCGTCACCCGCAGCCCCATGGGCTTGATCATCCGCGCCAGGTAGGTCGCGGTGGCCTCGCCCTCCAGGTTGGGGTCGGTGGCCAGGATCAGCTCCGTGACCGAGCCGTCGGCGAGCCTCGCCAGCAGCTCGCGGATGCGCAGATCGTCCGGGCCGACGCCCTCGATCGGGCTGATCGCCCCGCCGAGCACGTGGTAGCGGCCGCGGAACTCACGGGTCCGCTCGATCGCCACCACGTCCTTCGGCTCCTCGACCACACAGATCACCGTCCGGTCGCGGCGTGCGTCGCGGCAGATCCCGCACTGCTCCTCCTGCGCGACATTGCCGCACACCGAGCAGAACCGGACCTTGTCCTTGACCTCCAGGAGGGCCTGGGCGAGACGGCGCACGTCGGTGGGCTCGGCCTGCAGGATGTGGAAAGCGATCCGCTGCGCGCTCTTGGGACCGACGCCGGGCAGCCTGCCCAGTTCGTCGATGAGGTCCTGGACCACGCCTTCGTACAACGGAACGCCTTCCTGAGCTGAGTGCCTCGACTGCTACTGCTGTCGTTGTCGTGGTACGTACGGTAGTTGCTGTGCGGGCGGATCAGAAGGGAAGCCCGGGCATGCCACCCAGCCCTTGGGCCAGCGGGCCCAGCTTCTGCTGCTGAAGCGCCTGCGCGTTCTCGGTCGCCGCCTGGACTGCGGCGACGACGAGGTCCGCGAGCGTCTCGGTGTCCTCCGGGTCGACCGCCTCGGGGTCGATCACGAGGCCGCGGAGCTCGCCGGAGCCGGTGACGGTCGCCTTCACCAGACCGCCACCCGCCTGACCGTCGACCTCGGTCCTGGCCAGCTCCTCCTGGGCCTGGGCGAGGTCCTGCTGCATCTTCTGGGCCTGCTGCAGCAGCTGCTGCATATTGGGCTGGCCACCACCGGGAATCACGGTCACTCCTGGCATATCGACGACAAATGTTTCGGTATGCCGAGCCTACGTGGTCACCGGGAACCGCGCCCCACCCACTGTCGAGCAACCCTTTCGGGTGAAATCCGATCAACCACAGCAAGACTCCTATACCTGATCACAGGGCATGCACACCCGGGAATACCGCGATTTCGGCCCCACGGCCCACCATTCGGCGGTAGGAAGGGCATGCATATCAATACGCACACGCGCGTCGTCCGTCACGCAGGGTTACGCAAGCGGGACAGGCGGCCACGCCGAAAGTCCGCCCGTCGTCGCCTGCACGTGTCCCATACGCGCGTGCGAAACGTCGAAATCGCAGAGTGCAGAGGAGTGCCCCGGTGAGTCAGCCGGAGATGCAGCCCGAGAGGGCGCCCCGCAACGAGTCCGGCGCGCCCGGTTCGGCCGTTCCGCCGGGCTCGGGCCCGGGCTCCGGGCCGGGCTCGGCCTCCGGGCCGGGCTCGGCCTCCGGGCCGGGCTCGGCCTCCGGGCCGGGCTCGGCCTCCGGGCCGGGCTCGGCCTCCGGGCCGGGCTCGGAGCCGCGCTCCGGCTTCCGTGCGCGGGGCCGGGATCTGACCGGACAGCCGTTCCCGCTCGGCGACTGGGGCGAACCCGCGGAACGCCTCGACGAGCTGTACCGCTGGGTCGAGGCCGAGGCGCTGCGCACCGCCGGCTGGTATCTGAACGACCGGGTGGGGAAGCGGCTCGGCGCCAGGGCGCTGCGGATCGGCACGGCGGCCGGGGCGGTCGCGGGCGCGGCGCTGCCGCTGCTCGATCTGACGGGCGCGCTGCACGGGGCGGCCGGCTGGGGCTATCTCTCGCTGCTGCTGGGAGCCGCCTGCATGGCCTGCGACCGGTACTTCGGCCTGACCTCCGGCTGGATAAGGAACCTCGCCACGGCGCAGGCCGTGCAGCGACGGCTTCAGGTGTTGCAGTTCGACTGGGCGTCGGAGTGCGTACGGGAGGTGCTCGGGCCGACCGAGGGGACGGCGAGCGAGGCGGCCGAGCGGTGCCTGGGGGTGCTGCGGCGATTCTCGGAGGACATCACGGATCTCGTACGGTCCGAGACCGCGGACTGGATGGTGGAATTCCGGGCCGGGCCTGCGCCGATGGGGATGCAGGCACTGGTCTCGGGGAGCGGGATCGGCGGGCGTACGGAGCCGGGGGCGGCGCAGGGGCGGTTCCCGATGCAGTCGGTGACCCGGCCGAACATGCCGCGGCAGCGACCACCGGAGTCACCCCGGTGACGGTGGTCCCGGCGGGCGGTGACTCCGGTGGGCGGTGACCTCGGCGGTCCGGGCCGCCGCGTCAGCTGAAGATGATCATGGAGCCTTGGGCGAGGCTGCGGGTCGCCGCCGCGTGCAGGCCCAGCCAGACGTGCCGCTCCCGGGCGAACGGACTGTCGTCGTACGGAATCGGGCTCGCCGGCTCCTCCAGCGAGGTCGGCGCGATGGGCGGCAGCGGGGCGGCCGGGGGGTTCACCGGGTCGATGCCGATGGACGGAGCGACGTACTCCAGCTCCCGCAGCAGCCCGTGCGCCGAGCCGAGCGGGCCGCCGCCCTCCAGCAGTTGGTCGCTGGAGAGCGGGGAGGGGAAGTCCACGGGGACGTACGCCCCCGCATGGTCGTAGTGCCAGACCAGGTGGGATTGTCGCGCCGTCGACTCGAACATTTCCAGCAACTGCTCGTAGTCGCCGCCCAGTTCGTCGACCGGCGCGACGGCGAGACCGCTCAGCTGCAGCAGATAGGCGCGGCGCAGGAAGTGCAGTGCGTCGTAGTCGAAGGCCGCGACCGGGGCCACATCGCCGGTCAGACCCGGCATGTAGGCGTAGACGGGTACGGCCGGGAGTCCGGCCTCGCCCAGCGCGTTGTCGTAGACGGCTATCTCTTCGGCGAACGGGTTGTCGGGGCTTTGGCACAGCACATCGACGAGGGGGACCAGCCACAGGTCACAGGCCACGAAGTCTCGCTCTCCCACAGGATCTCGCGCGGTTCGCGCGACGGTCGGGACAGCGTAATGCGAGGGGGCCGCCGCGCACAGTGGTCCTTCATGTCCGGCTGCGGAACACCTCGCTGCCGGACCGTCAGCCGCCGTGCCCCGGATGCGGCGGGTCACCGGCCGCGAGCCGCTCCGCCCAGCTCAGCGCGTGGGCGTTGTGGCCGTCGATCACCGCGCGCACCGCGTCGCGGTCCCCGAGCGTGATCGCCGCGACCAGGTCCGGGTGGCCGCTCCAGAGCCAGTCGCACACATCCCCGTCGCTGCGGAGGTACGGCACGGCGAACACCCAGGCCTGGATGCGCAGCCGGTGCAGGAAGTCGGTGATGTACGTGTTGCCGACGAACGCGCCCAGCTCACGCCAGAAGCGCAGGTCGTACCCGATGAGGATGTCGAGATCACCGCCCCGCGCCGCCCGCGCGGCCTCCTCGGCGCGACGGCGCACGGAGACCAACGCGTCGCGGCACTTCGCGGGCTGCGCACCCTTCGGGCGGACCGGCCCGTCGAAGATGCTGCGGATGACTCCGTCGACGACCAGGGTGCGGGCCTCGACGATCGCCCGGTAGTCAGCCACGGTGAACTCGTACACCCGGAACCCGCGGTGCTGGTCGGATTCGAGCAGGCCCTGCGCGGAGAGATCGAAGAGCGCCTCGCGGACGGGCGTCGCGGAGACCCCGTACTGCTCGGCGATCTGCTTGACGGTGAACTCCCGCCCCTGCTGCAAACGCCCGGCGAGCACCTCGTCACGCAGCGCGTCCGCGATCTGCTGCCGCAGCGTACTGCGGGTCACAGTTCCACTCGCGCGCATGGCGACCCTCCCTTTTCGGCTTTGGGTCACCTTAAGCCAGGGCCGGTGTGCCCGGATCCGGGCACGGGGGAGGGACGCCGTGCGAACAGCCCGCGAAATGCGGGCGGAGCGTGTCAGACGGTGTGCTCGTCCGCGACGGACAGGGCCACGTCCAGAGCCGCCAGACCCTCCCTGGCCTCGGCCTCCGTGACGTTGCAGGCCGGAACGGCGTGGGTACGGTTCATGTTGATGAAGGGCCACAGGCCGTTCTTCTTGCAGGCCGCGCCGAACGCCGCCATCGGCGCATTGGCCTCACCGGCGGCGTTGTACGGGACCAGCGGCTCCCGGGTCTCCTTGTTGCGGACCAGGTCCAGCGCCCAGAACGCGCCGAGACCGCGCACCTCGCCGACCGACGGGTGGCGCTCGGCGAGCTCACGCAGGCCGGGGCCGAGGACGGTCTCGCCGATGCGGGCGGCATTCTCGACGACCTTCTCGTCCTCCATGACGCCGATGGTGGCGACGGCCGCGGCGCAGGCCAGCGGGTGGCCGGAGTACGTAAGTCCGCCCGGGTAGGGGCGGGTCTCGAAGGTGGCGGCGATCTCCGCGGAGATCGCGACACCGCCGAGCGGTACGTAACCGGAGTTGACGCCCTTGGCGAAGGTCATCAGGTCGGGCGTGACGTCGAAGTGCTCGGCGGCGAACCACGTGCCGGTGCGCCCGAAGCCGGCCATCACCTCGTCGAGGATGAAGACGATGCCGTACCGGTCACAGATCTCGCGGACGCCCGCGAGGTAGCCGGGCGGCGGCGTCATGATGCCCGCCGTGCCGGGGATCGTCTCCAGGATGATCGCGGCGATGGTCGCGGGCCCCTCGAAGGCGAGGGTGTCCTCCAGGTGCTGGAGGGCGCGGGCGCACTCCTCGGCCTCGGTCTCGGCGTAGAACGGCGAGCGGTAGAGGAACGGCGCCCAGAACCGTACGACACCTGCGGAGCCGTTGTCGGACGGCCAGCGGCGCGGGTCCCCGGTCAGGTTGATCGCGGTGGAGGTCGCGCCGTGGTACGAGCGGTAGGCGGAGAGCACCTTCGTACGGCCGGTGTGCAGCCGGGCCATCCGGACGGCGTTCTCGACGGCCTCGGCGCCGCCGTTGGTGAAGAAGATCTTGTCCAGGTCGCCGGGGGTCCGCTCGGCGATGAGGCGTGCGGCCTCGGAGCGGGCCTCGATCGCGAACGCGGGAGCGAAGGTGGCGAGCTTGCCCGCCTGCTCCTGGATCGCGGCGACGACGGTGGGGTGCTGATAGCCGATGTTGGTGTAAACGAGGCCGCTGGTGAAGTCCAGGTAGCGGTTGCCGTCGTAGTCCCAGAAGTACGCGCCCTCGGCGCCGGCGACGGCGAGCGGGTCGATCAGGCCCTGGGCGGACCAGGAGTGGAACACGTGCGCACGGTCGGCGGCCTTCACGGCCGCACCGGCCGCGGAGTCGACTTGCGGAGTGTGGGAGGCATGGGAGGCATGAGGGGTCATGCGGCGAGCGTAGGTCGTGCGGTGAGCGGCTCGACATGGCCAACCTGTATGGCCTGGGGCGGTTTGGTGGGCAGGGTGTCGGGTCGGCACACGGGTACATGCTTGCCCACCGGCGCGCGAAGCTGCTGCGTCCCACCGAGGAGGGGCGGGCGGCGGTGTCCCGGATCGGCCCCGGCCACGCGGAGGTCGCCGCACGACTGGCGCAGGAGCTGGGCGCGGAGGGCTTCACGGAGACGGTGCGGGTGCTGGGACGGCTGTCGGCCGCAGTCGACGCGGTGACCGGCGCACAACCCGTCCCGCCCAGCGCGTGAACCCCATCCTGTCCAGCAGCTGAACCCGGCCCGTCCGGCCCTCGAGGGCGGAACCGGCAGCGGGCGAAACCGACGCCCGGCCGGACTGCTGGGGCATGACGTGCGCCGCTATTCTCGACCCGTCCGTCGTGTCGCCGTACGGGGGAGGTCGCACACCGTGGAAAAGCTCAGGCCCACCGACCCGCAACGCATCGGCGCGTACCGCCTGCTGGGGCGGCTCGGCGCGGGCGGCATGGGGCAGGTCTATCTGGCCCGGTCCGATCGGGGCCGTACCGTCGCGATCAAGCTGGTACGCCAGGAGCTCGCCGAGCAGCAGGAGTTCCGCGACCGGTTCCGCCAGGAGGTGCGGGCGGCACGCCAGGTCGGCTCGACGTGGACGGCCCCCGTGCTGGACGCCGACACCGAGGCTGCCGTGCCATGGGTCGCGACCGGATACGTCGCCGGGCCGTCCCTCCAGGTCACCGTCTCCGGGCGCGCGGGCGCACCGGTGGGACCGGCCTCGGGGGCCTTCGGTCCGCTGCCCGAGCGTTCGGTCCACATCCTGGGTGCGGGGCTGACCCGCGCGCTCCAGGCCATCCACTCCGCCGGGCTCATCCACCGCGACCTCAAGCCGTCCAACATTCTGCTGACGATCGACGGTCCGCGGGTCATCGACTTCGGCATAGCCCGGGCACTGGACACCGCCACCGACGGGGGTCTGACCCGCACCGGGGCGCTGGTCGGTTCGCCCGGTTTCATGGCGCCCGAGCAGGTGCGGGGCGAGCGGGTGACCGCGGCGTGCGATGTGTTCTGCCTCGGCTCGGTGCTGGCGTACGCGGCGACGGGCAGGCTTCCGTTCGGCGGGGCGGACAACGAGGTCCATGTGCTGATGTTCCGGATCGCGCAGGAGGACCCGGACCTGACCGGCGTCCCGGTGGATCTGGTCGACCTCGTCCGGGACTGCCTCCTCAAGGACCCGGCCGCCAGGCCGACGACGGACGCGATCCTGGAACGGCTGGCGGAGGACGAGCCCGCCGAACCATGGCTGCCGGGCGCGCTCCTCGCCCAGCTGGGCCGTCACGCGGTGGAGTTGCTGGACTCGGAGGACCCGGAGGAGGAGCCGGAACAGCCTGCGGAACCGGCTGACCCGCCCGGTCCAAAGGACGCGGTGCCCGCGGCGGCGCAGCCGCCCGCCCCGCGGCCGCCCGCCCCGCAGCCTCCGGCCCCGCAAGCACCCGGCGGGGTCCATGCGATACCCACGGCGATCGGCACCTCAACCCCCATACCGAGCCCTGTCCCCGCGCACGGCTACCCGCAGTTGCCCACCCAGCCGCACCCCGGTCAGGGACAGCCGTACGGCTACGGATATCCGCAGCACCAGCAGCCACCACAGCACCCCGGCTTCGGCTCCACACCTCCGTACGGCCCCCTCTATCCCGCCTCCGCCCCACAGCCCGAACCGGTACGCCGCAGGGCAGTTTCAACCGCCGCCCTCATCGTGGTCGCCGTGCTCGTCGCGATCGGCGCGGGCGGTTCGGTGTACGCGCTCATGAGCGACGACGGCACGAAGTCCAGCGCGCCCCCGAGCAGTTCGCCCAGTCCGTCCACGTCCGACGAACCGGCCGAGGAGCCGTCGGACTCCCCCTCCGACGAGGAGAAGGACGGCGACGGCTCCATCCCCGAGGGCTACCTCGGCACCTGGTCCGGCAGCATCGACAACTCCGCCGGTCACTCCAGCCGCGAACTCGTCATCCGGCAGGGCAAGGCCGGCCGGAGCGTCCTCACCCTCACCGCGGAGGGTCCGATCGACACCGGCGGCACCTACCGCTGCGTCTTCCAGGCGGACCTGACCGACGAGCCGTCCCCCGACGGACCGATCCACATCGGCCCCTCCACGATCACGCTCGGCGAACCCATGACGTCCTGCACCCCCGGCAAGGCCACCACACTGACCCTGCTCCCGGACGGCACCCTGCGCCGCGAGAACCCGGACACCGGCGAGAAGGTCACGTACACGAAAACCGGCTGAAGGATTCAGCCCAGCACCGCTCCGGCCGCGTTGAGCAGCAGCAGCGTACGGACGAACCTGCCGGGCGCCGTCGGCGGAAAGCGCCACGCCAGCGGCCAGGTCCGCCCGGTCAGCGCCGGGACCGGTACGGACACGGCAGTCGCTGGAACGCTGCTGGGCGGTGACTGGCAGCGGTGACGGGGCGCGGGCAGGACCGGGTGTATCCGGACCTGCGTGCCTTCATCCCGGTCAGCGCTTGTCAGGCAGCCGAATAGTCCTGACAAGCGGCATGTCCGCGTACAACTCGGGGGTTGCCGTCACCACAGGGCGCCCGTCCGGCCAGTCCAGCGTCGGCCGCGAGAGATGGATCGCGTGGCCCAGATGCCACTCGACACCATCGCGAATCAGCGCACCCACCGCAGAAGCACCGGCGAAGTCCAACTCCACGATCTCGGCGGCCGGCAGCGCGCCGACATGATCAGCCAGCCCCTTCCTCGTACCGTCCGCGGCTGCCAGGCAGAGCGTCGGTACATAGACGTGCCGAGTCGGTCCGTGCGCGGTATTGATCACGAGCTGCGAGGCAAGCCGATTGCCTGCTCCGAGCGCGACGAGGGCGGACCCGTCATAGATCACCGCCGTCGCCCCGGTCACAGACTGTCCACCGGTCGGCCGGCTTCCAGGTCCTGCCAGACCTTCTCGGCCCTGTCGTGGTCATCGTCCGTGAGCGTCACACCGAAGTGCGTCTCGCAGTACGCCTTCGTCTCCTCGTACCGCTTCTGGAGTTCGGGCCGGGTCGGTGTCGCCCCGGCCAGTTCGGCGATCAAGTCACGCATGGTCAGGCCGCGCTCGCGGGCGAGAACCATGAGGCGGTCACGGACAGCGGGGTCAACCTTGACGGTGGTGTCGGCCATGACGAAAGTATACCGCCGGTATACCGTCTGGTGTGGGTCAAGCTGGAGGGTCATGTGGCGCTTCCTCTTGGGCTCACCCGGCCCTGTTCCGGGCCGGGAGTTCTAAGTGGCCGGAGCCTCGGCAAGAGCGCCCAGGGCGGCCCGGACCTTGGCCCGCCCCCGTTCGGCGGCGTCCCGGAACCGGGCGTGTGCGGGATTCACCGAGGGCGGCGCACAGACTCGGCAGGCCGCCGAGTCCACGACCGGCACGCCGCACTCCGGGCACTCGGCGCGGGGCGCGGGCGTCACAGGGGGTTCGGGCCGGACGGGCATCTTGCGGGTCAGCCGGTCGCCGATCAGGCCCGGCGCCGTCAGCACGGGCGTGGGCAGGCCACTGGTCAGTGCCTCCCGCACCTGGGCGTCGGTCGCCCCGGCCGCCCGCCACTCCTCGACCCGAGGCGCCAGCCGCACCGCCTCTGCGGTGCCGAGCGTGAGGCGGGAGTCACGGCGGCCGAGCGAGAGCAGCAGTTCCGTGGCGGACCTGAGCTGTTCGGGCACGGAGAGGCGAGGCAGCCGCCGGACGCTTCTGCGCGCCCTCGATTCCTCACGCGCCGGGGAGGGAGGTTCTTGTTCCCCCGTCTTTTCTCCCCTGGGGAGCGGGCCCGCACCACCGTCGTCCGATTCACCGGAGGCCTGATTTCGGCCAACTTCTTCCGGGGGCGCGACATGCGGGGTATCGAACACTTCGTACACCGTCCGCAGCTCACCCGACGCCGGGTCCCGGCGGAGCAGCCGACGCAGATAGCCGGAGTCCTCCAGCTCACGCAGGGCGTCGGCGATGCGCGTACGCCCCTCCTTGCGCTGTTCGGCGAGCGCCCGGATCGAGGCACGGGCGCCGTTCGGGAGGCTGAGGAGGTACACCAGCACGCCTGCGGCGCACCACGAGATGGAGCGGTCACGCAGAAGTGCGTTGCCGAAAGTGGAGAAGGAACGCGTCGGCGTTGTACGGTAAATGCGCATCCGGAGCTTCTACTCCTGGTGTCGAGCCCCCGGGTGTTGCTGCACCGCGGGGGCATTCTCATGTCTGACGTTCTGCCGCGAATGTAATGCCACACACCGTCACCGGAGCAAATGCCAAAAGCGTTGGCCAGAGCCGCAGTTGGGGACAGCGGAGCGTCCTCTCCATACCGCCTCCGACCTGCCGTTTTTCACTTCAGGTGCACTGCTTTTCAACGCCTGGAATTTTCTGCGATCACCGGATGAGTTCACCCCCGAGGGTGAAACTCACGCTGCGTCGGTGACACCTGCAACGTCCAACACCCGGAAAGCCAGCCACAACCCGTACCGCGCACTGGGCGTGTGGAGCAGTGTGCGTTGAAGTGCCGCTCCGAGCCGGGTGAGGCGCTTGCGGGCGCCCGGCGCCCGGATTCCCAACGACGCGGCAGTCGGCGCCAGTTGGGCCTCGTACTCCAGCCAGGACCGGACCGTCGCCTGGGCCGCCGCGCCATTCCCGCGGAGCGGTTGCAGTTGCTGGGCCCTCGGTCGATTGTCAGTGGCACCCTCTAGCGTCGGACCCCATCCGGTCCGACGGAGAGAGGCCCCGCCATGGAGTTCCGCATTGATCGCAGCGCACTGACCGATGCCGTGGCCTGGGCGGCCCGGGTGCTGCCCACCCGGTCGCCCGTACCCGTGCTCGGTGGGCTGCTGTTGGATGCCGACGGCGAGGTGTTGCGGATCTCCGGCCTGGATTACGAGGCGTCCGCCTGCATCGAGGTGGAGGCGGAGACCGTACGGGCCGGGAAGGTCCTGGTCATGGGGCGACGGCTGCTCGATGTGTGCCGGGTGCTGCCCGAGAGTCCGGTGGTGTGCGCGGTGGAGGGTTCACGGTTCTCGGTGACCGGCGGCGGCGCCCGGTTCGGACTGTCCGTGCTGCCGCTCGACGACTATCCGGCGTTGCCGCCGCTGCCCGAGGTGCTCGGAGCGGTGGACTCCGAGGAGTTCGCCGCGGCCGTCGCCCATGTGACCGTGGCCGCGGGCCGGGACGACACGCTGCCGACCCTCACCGGGATCCGGCTGGGGCTCGACGGCGACACGATGACGCTGGCGGCCACGGACCGGTACCGCTTCGCGGTGCGCACGCTCGGATGGAAACCGGAGACGGCGGACGTCACGGCCGATGTGGTGGTGTCGGCCCGGCGGCTGACCGAGATCGCCCGCTCCTTCGGCCGCTCCGGCATGGTCCGCGTCGCACTGGACGCCGGGTCGGCCGGCTTCGAACTCGCCGGGACGCGGACCACGGTCCGCCTCCTGGACGGCCGGCTCCCCCGCCACGACAAGCTGTTCACGATGGCGGACCCGACGACCGCGGTCACGGACCGGGCGCCCCTGGTCGAGGCCGTCAAGCGCGTCGCGGTGGTCGCGGACGGCGACAGCCCGCTCCATCTGACCTTCTCCGACGGCTCGGTGCTGCTTCAGGCGGGGTACGAGGACGATGTCGCTTCCCAGCGACTGCCCGCAGCCCTGGAGGGCGCCGACGAGCTGACGGTCGCCTTCAACCCCTCGTACCTGATGGACGCCCTGACCTCGTTCGACGCGCCGGTCGTCCAGTTCCGCATGATGGGTCCCGGCCAGCGCGCCATGATCACCGGCGGGACGGCCGAGGACGAAACCGAGGGCGGCCCCACCCACCGGCATCTTCTGATGTCCGTGAAGCCGCTTATCTGACGGCCTGACACGCGCGGAGGGGGCCGGAGCGCAACAGCCGCTCCGGCCCCCTCCGCGTTGTCCCGTCCTACAGGAAGGAGTTGATCTCGATGGTCTCGGTACGGCCGGGGCCGACACCGATCGCGGAGATCGGGGCGCCGGACATGTCCTCCAGCGCCTTCACGTACGCCTGCGCGTTCTTCGGCAGGTCACCGAAGGTCTTGGCCTTCGTGATGTCCTCGGACCAGCCCGGCAGCATCTCGTAGACCGGCTTCGCGTGGTGGAAGTCGGTCTGGCTGTACGGGAGCTCCTCGACGCGCTTGCCGTCGATCTCGTACGCGACGCACACCGGGATCTGCTCCCAGCCGGTCAGCACGTCCAGCTTGGTGAGGAAGAAGTCGGTGAGACCGTTGACCCGGGTCGCGTACCGTGCGATCACCGCGTCGAACCAGCCGCAGCGGCGGTCGCGGCCGGTGGTGACACCGCGCTCGCCACCGATCCGGCGCAGCGCCTCGCCGTCCTCGTCGAGCAGCTCCGTCGGGAACGGACCGGCGCCGACGCGCGTGGTGTATGCCTTGAGGATGCCGATGACCCGGCTGATCTTCGTCGGACCCACACCGGAACCGGTGCAGGCGCCGCCCGAGGTCGGGTTCGACGAGGTGACGAAGGGGTACGTGCCGTGGTCGACGTCGAGCAGCGTGCCCTGACCGCCCTCGAAGAGGACGACCTTGCCCGCGTCGATGGCGTCGTTGAGGACCAGCGTCGTGTCCGCGACGTACGGCTTGATCTGCTCCGCGTACTGGAGCATCTCCTCGACGATCTTGCCGGACTCGATCGCACGGCGGTTGAAGACCTTGGCGAGGAGCTGGTTCTTCTGCTCCAGGGCCGCCTCGACCTTCTGCTCCAGGATCGACTCGTCGTACAGGTCCTGGACGCGGATGCCCACACGGTTGATCTTGTCGGCGTACGTCGGGCCGATACCGCGGCCGGTCGTGCCGATCTTCCGCTTCCCGAGGAACCGTTCCGTCACCTTGTCGACGGTGACGTTGTACGGAGTGATCAAATGAGCGTTGCCGCTGATCAGCAGCTTGGACGTGTCCACGCCGCGCTCGTTGAGCCCACTCAGCTCGGAGAGCAGGACCGCCGGGTCGACGACGACACCGTTACCGATGACCGGGGTACACCCCGGCGAAAGGATTCCGGAGGGGAGGAGATGAAGTGCGTACTTCTGGTCGCCGACGACCACCGTGTGGCCGGCATTGTTGCCGCCTTGGTAACGCACCACATAGTCCACGGATCCACCGAGGAGGTCGGTGGCCTTTCCCTTGCCCTCGTCACCCCACTGAGCACCGAGCAGCACAAGTGCGGGCACAGGCGTACACCCCTTCCGGGCGGGGCATGTCCAAGGTCAGGGGGCGTACGAAAACGCCGTACATGCCGTACGACGATGTACGACGAAGCCTGAACCGTCGAACCGGTTGCCCCGGAATAGACGAAGCCCCTGGCGCAATAGCGCAAGGGGCTCTTGCACCAAGATGCTACCCGAGGAAGGACCGAGGTGTCGGCTGCCCAGCCCCCCGGCAACGGTACGCACCAACTGCTGGTGGTCATCGACCCGGTCGCCCGCCGGACCGACGGCGAGTCCGTCCGGATCGCGAAGGACGTGCTGAGCGCCGGTTCGCACGCCAAGATCTGCCTCCCGGACAGTCCGGAGGAGTTCGCGCGGGCCCTGTCCCGCCGGGGTACCAGGCGGCCGGTGGTCGTCGGCGACGACCGGTCGCTGCTGCGCGCCGTGACCCTCCTGCACCGGGAGCGGGAGCTGGCCGGTGCAGCGCTCTCGCTGGTCCCGGTGGGTGCCGCGGCCGCGCTGGAACTCGCGCATTCGCTCGGCGTGCCCCTGGGCGCGGTGGCCGCGGCGCGCGCGGCACTGGACGGGGTGGTGCGCCGGCTCGACCTGATGGTCGACGACAGCGACGGTGTCGTCCTGGGCGCCCTGCGCATCCCCGCCCTGTCCGCGGTACCGGGGACGGCGGCGGCGCACACGGGCGTCACGGCGGTCTGGGACACCTGCCGCTCCCTCGTACGGGCCCTGGTCCGCCCCGCCCCGTCGCCCACCACGCCCGTCCCGCCCCGCACCCATCGGCTGCGGGTCGAGGTGGACGGGGTGCTGCTGAACGATCTGGACCGGCCGGTCGAATCGGTGACGGTGAGCCCGCAGGGCGGCGAGGGGGGCCTGGCGGACGTGGTGGTCCGGACGACGGCCGGCGAGCCGGTGACCGCGGAGGCGAAGGCGGTCACGGTCTCCGGCGCGGACTTCCGCTACCGGGCGGACATACAGGTCGGCGGCCCGGTCCGGACGAGGACGTGGACGGTGCGGGCGAGTGCGTGGGGACTGATGCTGCCGGTGGCGGCGGAGAGCGGATGATCCCCGCACCGGGGGCGCGCACCTGACGGTTCAGGGGACGTGTCGCACCTGCCGCGACCGGCCCCCGGCACACCGAGCGCGGGCGCGAAAAGAGGCGCACCCTGGTAGGAGGTCCTGGAGGTGTTCGCCATGATGAAAACCGCTGTCGGATGGCACATCGATCTGGAATTCGAGGAAGACAACCACCGCACCCGCGCCGCCGCCCTCGTACGGCTTCCTGACGGGAACGAGGTACGTGCGCACGGATACGCCAGCCGCCACCCCTCCGACACCCAGCAGCCGAGGGTCGGCGAGGAGATCGCGGGTGCCAGAGCACTGAATGAACTCGCCATGAACCTGCTGACCAAGGCGCACGACGAGATCGACGAGGCGTCCGGCCGGACGTCGCACCCGCTGACCTGAGCCCGTTCCGAGCCGAGGCCCAGGACCCAGTGTCCCGGGCCTCTTGTCCGAGGGCTGTCCCGTATTCCCCGGAGGGTGACGCCGCCTCCCATGTGCCGGCCGGTCTCAGCTCTTCCGTTCCGGGAGGTCGGACTTCTTGCGGCGGTCGCGCCAGCGGTCCATCATGTCGGCCAGTTCCGTCTGCAGGAACTCGAAGAACTCCGCAGTCTCCGCGAGCCGCGCACCGGCGGGCGTGTCCGGGCCGAGGGACTGTACGCCCTCCTTGAGGGTGTGCTCCCAGCGGGTCAGGACCCGGTCGCGGCTGGCGAAGGTGGCGTACCAGATCTCGTTGTGCAGGCGGTAGCGGTCCCTGCGCGAGCCCGGGTCGCGTTCGCGGCCGACCATGCTGACCTGCGTGAGGTAGTTGATCGCCCCGGAGACCGCGGCCGGGCTGATCTGAAGCTGCTCGCTGAGCTCCGCCGAGGTCATGGAGCCGTCGTCGTCCGCGAGCAGCGCCGCGAAGACGCGGGATGCCATCCGCTGCATGCCCGCCTCGGTCATCTCGGCCGCGAAGCGCTCCACGAACCGCGACACGGCCTCCTCGTCGCGCGCGTGCTCGGGCTCCGGCTCGCGCTCACGCCCGTCCGCGCCGGTTTCGCTGCTCATCGCCCCATCGTCTCCCCTGAAATTCCCGCGGGTTCCCCGGCCCCGGGCCCTACCTCGACTTTATACACTTCCTTAACTTCACAACTTTGTGAACGTAGCGTACGTTCAGAAACATGACGAAGGCAATCACCGTGGCCGGACTGCACAAGTCGTTCGGGCGGACTCACGCACTGGACGGCCTCGACCTCGTGGTCGAGACCGGCGAGGTTCACGGCTTCCTCGGGCCCAACGGTTCCGGGAAGTCCACCACCATCCGGGTCCTGCTGGGCCTGCTGCGGGCCGACTCCGGCGCTGCCCGGCTGCTCGGCCGGGACCCCTGGAACGACGCGGTCGAGCTGCACCGGCGGGTGGCATACGTCCCCGGTGACGTCACCCTGTGGCGCAACCTCTCGGGCGGCGAGGTGATCGACCTGTACGGCCGGCTGCGCGGAGGCCTCGACCCGGCCCGCCGGGCGGAGCTCATCGAGCGGTACGAACTCGACCCCACCAAGAAGGGGCGTACGTACTCCAAGGGCAACCGGCAGAAGGTCGCCCTCGTCGCCGCGTTCGCCTCCGACGTGGATCTGCTGATCCTCGACGAGCCGACCAGCGGACTCGACCCGCTCATGGAGGAGGTCTTCCAGAGCTGCGTCGCCGAGGAGCGCGAGCGCGGACGGACGATCCTGCTCTCCAGCCACATCCTCAGCGAGGTCGAGGCGCTCTGCGACCGGGTGAGCATCATCCGGCAGGGACGCACGGTGGAGAGCGGTTCCCTGGCGGACATGCGGCACCTGACCCGTACGAGCATCACCGCCGAACTGGCCGGCGCGCCCAACGGGCTCGCGCACCTGCCCGGCGTGCACAACATCGACATCCAGGGCATGCGGGTCACGCTCCAGGTCGACACGGACAAGCTCGGCGCCGTCCTCAGGTCGCTCACCGCGTCCGGCGTACGGTCGCTGACCAGCACCCCGCCCACGCTGGAGGAACTCTTCCTGCGGCACTACACCGCGGACACCGACGAACGCGCGGGGGTGACGGCGCGATGACTGCCGTAACCGTGCCCGCGACCCGTGCCGGACGCCCCACCTGGGGCGGGCAGCTCACCGGCACCGGAACCCTGCTCAGGCTCGCGCTGCGACGCGACCGGATCATGATGCCGATCTGGGTGATCGTGCTCGGCGGGTCGTTCTCCTCCGTCGGGAAGTCCTTCTCCTCGCTGTACGACACCGCGGCCCAGCGTGCCGAACTCGCCGCATCGATGAACGGCAACAGTTCGCTTCGCGCGGTGTACGGCCCCGTCTTCGACGACTCCGTCGGCGGGCTCGTCACCTGGCGCATGGCCGGCTTCGGCGCCGCGTTGGCAGCCGTGATGAGCCTGATCATCGTCATCCGGCACACCCGCGAGGAGGAGGAGTCCGGCCGCCAGGAAATGCTCTCCTCCGCCATGGTGGGGCGCCGCGCCCCGCTGACCTCCGCGCTCCTCGCCGCGTTCGTCGCCGACGCCGCGCTCGCCCTGATGATCGTCGCCGGGATGGCCGGGTCCGGGGCGGGCGGCGCCGGGGCGGTGGCGCTCGCGCTGACGGTCGCCGGAATCGGGGCGCTGTTCGCCTGCACCGCGGCGATCGCCGCCCAGCTCACGGAGAGCGCACGGCTCGCGAAGGGGCTGACGGCGGCGGTGATCGGCGCCGCGTTCGTCCTGAAGGCGGCGGGCGACTCGTCGACGGACGACGCCTCGTCCGTACTGAACTGGCTCTCGCCGATCGGCTGGGCGGAGAACGTCCGGGCCTACGCCGGCGAGCGGTGGTGGGTGCTGCTGGTGATCGGCGCGGCGGTGCTGATCCAGGGCGGGATCGCGTACATCCTGGCCGGGCGGCGCGATATCGGCATGAGCTTCCTGCCGACCCGTCCGGGACCCGCGACAGGGCGGATCTCCTCGGCGTTCGGGCTGGCACTGCGGCTGCAGCGCGGCACTCTGACCGGGTGGACGCTGTCGTTCGCCGCGGTCGGCGCCGTCTTCGGCGGGCTCACCAGCGGGGCGGCGGACCTCGTCGGCACCAACGAGAAGACGAAGGAAATCTTCGAGCGGATGGGCGGACAGGCCGGTCTGACCGACGCGTTCCTCGCCGCGATGGTCGGGATGCTGGGGATGGTGGCCGCGCTGTACGTCGTCGCGTCGGTGCTGCGGCTGCACGGCGAGGAAACCGCGGGGCGCGCCGAACCCGTGCTGGCGGGCGGGGTGAGCCGGATCGGCTGGGCGGCCGGACACCTGGTCGTCGCCTTCGGCGGCTCGGCACTGATCATGGCGGTCGGCGGCCTCGGCCTGGCCGCCGGCTACGGCCACGAGCTCCCGGCCGTACTGGGCGCGTCGCTGGCGCAGCTGCCCGCCGTCTGGCTGCTCGGAGGACTCGCCGTCCTGCTGTACGGCGCGCTCCCGAAGGCAGCGGTGGCCTCGTGGGGAGTCGTCGGGATCTGCCTGGCACTGGGGTGGATCGGGCCGGCGGTGAACATGCCGCAGCCGGTGATGAACCTGTCACCGTTCAGCCACCTGCCGAAACTGCCGGGCACGGAGATGCAGTGGCCGCCGGCACTGTGGCTCACGACGGGCGCGGTGGCCCTGGTGGCGGTAGGACTGGGAGCGCTCCGGAGGCGGGATGTGCAGGGGTGACACGGGTGACCGTTCCTGTCCCCGATCGCCGGACGGACGTGGTGTTCAAGCCCGTCCGGGATCGAGGACTCCGCCGGCCCGCAGCCGCCCTGCGGGCCGGGGCGCTGGGCGGAACGCTTCCGGTCACAGCTCCACGCGCAGCCCCTTCAGGCCCCTGATCACGTAGCCCGGGTTCCACTCCGGCTCGGCCGCCAGCCGCATCCGGGGCGCCCGGCGCAGCAACTCACCGAAGGAAGCAGCGAGTTCGACCCGGGCGAGTGGCGCGCCCAGACAGAAGTGGATGCCCGCGCCGAAGGTGATGTGCGGGTTCTCCTGCCGGGACAGGTCCAGCGTGTCCGGGTCCGCGAAGCGCGCCGGGTCGCGGTTGGCGGAGCCGAAGAGCAGGGCCACCTCGGAGCCGCGCGGAATGACCGTGCCGTCGATCTCGATGTCGTCGAGGACCCAGCGCTCGAACATCTGCAACGGAGTGTCGTACCGCATCAACTCCTCCACGGCCGTGGGCAGCAGCCCGTGGTCGGCACGGAGGGCCGCCAGCTGCTCGGGGTGACGCAGCAGCGTCCACCAGCCGTTCACGGTGGTGTTGACCGTCGCCTCGTGGCCCGCGTTCAGCAGCAGCACACACGTGGAGATCATCTCCTGCTCGCTGAGCCGCTCCCCTTCGTCGTGCGCGGCGATGAGCGCGGAGATCAGATCCGTACCGGGGTTCTTGCGGCGCTCCGCGATCAGCTCCCGCAGGTACGCGGAGAAGTCCACCGAGGCGCGGACGGCGGCGCTCGCCGTCTCCTCGGACGGGTTCAGTTCGAACATTCCGCAGATCGCCGCCGACCAGGGTCGCAACAGCCCGCGGTCGGACTCGGGGATGCCGAGCATCTCGGCGATGACGGCGACGGGCAGCGGTTCGGCGACCGCGGCGAGCAGGTCGCCGCCGCCCGCCTCCACGAAGCTGTCGACCAGCTCGGCGGCGAGCCGCCGCACCGTCGGGACGAGCTGCTCGACCGTGCGCGGGGTGAACGCCTTCGAGACCAGGCGCCGGATCCGGGTGTGGTCGGGGGCCTCCAGGTCGAGAATTCCCTGCCCGTTGAGGGTGGTGAAGGGCTCGTGCGCGGCAGGAGGCGGCGTACGGCCGAACTCCTCGTGCGTGAAGCGGTGCAGATACGTCCGGCCCAGGCGCCGGTCCCGCAGCAGCGCGGACACATCGGCGTAGTGCGGAACGAGCCACTGGTTCGTGGGCTCGAACCGGTGCACCCGGCCGCCGGCCCGCAGCGCGGCGTACGCGGGGTACGGGTCGGCGACGAACGCCGGTGACCAGGGGTCGAACGAAGCGGTGGCGGCGGGCTGCGGAGACTGGTGCATGAACCGACGCTATCCGGACCGGTCGGTTCAGTCACGGGCGGCCCTCAAAGGGAGCAGGAAGGTCAGGAGGGGGTGACCAGGCGGGCCTCGTACGCGAACACCGCGGCCTGCGTGCGGTCCCGCAGCCCGAGCTTCACCAGGACCCGGCTCACATGCGTCTTGATGGTGGACTCGGCGACCACCAGATGCGAGGCGATCTCCGCGTTCGACAGCCCCTGCGCGATGAGGACGAGCACCTCCGTCTCGCGCTCCGTCAGATCGCCGATCTGAGCCGGCGCGGGTGACCGCGGGGCTCCGGCGAGCCGCGAGAACTCGGTGATCAGCCGCTTGGTGACGGTCGGCGCCAGAAGCGCTTCCCCGGCCGCCACCACCCGAACACCATCGGCGAGCTGGCGCGCGGAGGCGTCCTTCAGCAGGAAGCCGGACGCCCCGGCACGCAGCGCCTGGTACACGTACTCGTCGAGGTCGAACGTGGTCAGCACCAGCACCTTGGCGGCCGCGTCGTTGGCGACGATCTCGCGGGTCGCCTCGATGCCGTTGAGCTCCGGCATCCGGATGTCCATCAGGACCACGTCGGGCCGGAGCGCTGCGGCCTGGGCGACGGCCTGCCGGCCGTCGACCGCCTCGCCGACGACCTCGATGCCCGGCATCGCACCCAGGAGCACCGAGAAGCCCTCGCGGACCATCATCTGATCGTCGACGATCAGGACACGTATGTCGTTCATGAGGTCTCGCTCCGAGTCGGTTCCTGGGCCAGGGGTACGGGGATGAACGCGGAGATCTCGTAACCGCCGTCCGCGGCCGGCTCGGCGGTCATCTCGCCGTTCAGCATCGCGACCCGTTCCCGCATCCCCGTGATCCCGTGCCCGGCACCCTGCGACGGTTTCACCGGGCCGGTCGGCGGACCGTTGACGACCCGCAGCCCGAGCCCGCCCAGCACATAGCCGATCTCGACCTTGGCAGTGGCGCCCGGGGCGTGCCGCAACGTGTTGCTGAGAGCTTCCTGGATGATCCGGTACGCCGACAGCTCGACTCCCTGCGGCAGTTCACGTACCGCGCCGGTGATCGTCTTCTCGGCCACCAGGCCGGCGTCGGCCACGTTGGCGAGCAGTCCGTCGAGTTCGGCGAGGGTGGGCTGGGGTGCGTCCGGCGCCTGGTAGTCCTCGGCCCGTACGACACCGAGAACCCGGCGCAGTTCGGTGAGAGCGGCGACGGCGTTCTCCCGGATGGTGAGGAAGGCCTGCTCCAGCTCGGGGGGCGGGTTCTCCACCCGGTACGGGGCCGCCTCGGCCTGGATCGCGACGACCGACATGTGGTGGGCGACCACGTCGTGCAGCTCACGGGCGATGGTGGTGCGCTCCTCCAGCAGCGTGCGCCGGTCACGTTCCACGGCGGTGACGGTGCGCTGCACGGTCACCTCGCGCTCCGCTTCCCGGCGGATCTGCACGACGGTCACCACGAGCAGCGCGAACGCGGAGGCCACGGCCATGGGCCCGGTGACCGCGTAGGGGTGCCAGCCGATGTTCGCCATGACGATGCCGAGCAACACGGTCAGGACCCACATCCAGGCCGCGGTACGGGGCCGGGTCCGGGCGGCGACCACGACGAGCACCACCAGATGAGCGAGGAACATGCTCGGCACCCACGGCCAGCCCTCATTGCCGAAGATGGCTGACACCGGAGTGAGCGCCATCGACATCCAGAACGCGCCGACCGGCCTGACCAGGGTCATCACGACGGCTGCCGCCGGAAGCAGCCCGGTCGTGATGATCCCGATCCCGGACCAGCCCCCAGTGCCGTCCGCCCTGCCGAAGCCGATGAGGACCGTGATCAGCGCGGCCAGCCCGACCAGCGCGTGCGGCGTCCACCCGGCCCGCGCGCGCATCCTCTCGGACAGCAGCCGGGTCAGCGCCCCGTTGGTCCGCATGGGCGCCAGCGGACGGTAGGCGAACGCATCATGGAAGAGGTCCTGCCGCAGGCCGGCTATCGCCCCTGCGGCCAGTCGGAACTCGGGACTTCTGTTCTTGGTGGTCTCGGTCACGCCCTCACGGTAGGCGGCGCGGTGCGCGACGTCGTCAGCAGTGATACGGATCCTGCGGCATCCCTCGCAAGGACTACGCGGACCCACCCGGGCGGACCGGTCACGGCCAAGGCCGCCGCCACCGGACGGCCCCGGGACCGCCTGTCACCACGCCAGCTGCGCAATCTCCTCCGCCACCACCGCACACGCATCCGCCACAGGATCGATCAACGGAAAGTGCCCGACATCCTCCAGCAGCGTCAGCCCCACCGTCTCGCCGGCCTTCGCCGCCGCATCGACGAACGCCTCCGCGACCGCCTGCGGCACCGTGAGGTCGGTGCGTCCCTGCACCAGCGCCGTGGCAATTCCCGTCGGCAGCAGCGCAGCCGGGTCGGCGTACGGGCTCCTGACCGCGAAGTCCTCTTCTGTTCCGAGCAGTTGACCCACCGCACCGGAGCAGACATCCAGCTCCACCGCCGTGGTGAAGTCGGCGATCGGCGCCAGGGCGACAACGCCGCGCAGCGGCGGCGCAGCGGGCAGCCGCCACGGCGACCCTTCCGGGAGTACGTGCCGGGCCGCTGCCCACAAGGCCAGGTGACCGCCCGCGGAGTGGCCGGTGACGACGATCCGCCGCGCATCGGCCTCCGGCAGTTGACGGGCCAGCAGTGCGGGCAGCGCGTCCATCGCCGCGGCGACGTCGTCGAACGTCTCGGGCCAACGGCCCGCGACCGGACCGGAACCGCGCTGCTGCGGGATCTCGCTGCCGCGCCGGTACTCGACATTGGCGACGGCGAACCCGCGCCGGGCCAGGAAGTCCGCGAACGGCGACACATGCTGCCGGTCGTACGGCGCCCGCCACGCACCGCCGTGCAGGAGGACCACGACGGGTGCCCCGGCCCGCCCGTCCCGCGGGGCGTAGAAGTCGATCACCTGGTCGGGGTGGTCGCCGTAGGCGGCGGTGGCATCGGGGGCGACAGCCGGATGCGAGAACGCCGACTCGGTCTCGACTGCGTCCCGATCACGCGCGGCGGAATCCGACATGCTGCTCCAACCATCCGACAGAGGTGCCCAACTGGCCTGACCAGCGGGGACGGTATCAGCACGGGACACCGCGTCCCCACGGGGATTGACCGTGGGGACGCGGCAGGCGTCACACCCCGCCGAGCGGCCCGCTCACCACCTCACCCAGCACCCGCGCAGCCCGCTCCACATCCGCGAACCCCACGTACAACGGCGTGAACCCGAACCGCAGCACATCCGGCCGCCGCAGATCCCCGACCACGCCCCGGGCGATGAGCGTACGCATCGCCGGCTCGGCGACCGCCGCGTCCACACATCGCAACGACACCTGGCTGCCGCGCTCCCCGTGCGCCCCCGGGGTGACCGGGACGACCACGCCCTCCGGCACGTACGCCCCGACGCACTCCAGGAAGAAGTCCGTCAGCGCCAGCGACTTGGCCCGTACCGCCTCGACCGACACCCCGTCCCACACCTCCAGCGCCGCTTCGAGCGCCAGCATGGACAGGATGTCGGGGGTTCCGACCCGGCCGCGCACGGAACCGTCCGCCGGAGCGTAGTCCGGCACCATCGCGAACGGGTCGGCGTGCGAGGTCCACCCCGGCAGCGGCGAGTCGAAGGCCGCCTGGTGCCGCTCGGCGACGTACAGATAGGCGGGCGAACCGGGCCCGCCGTTGAGGTACTTGTACGTGCAGCCGACCGCCAGGTCCACCCCGTGCTCGTCGAGTCCGACCGGCAGCGCGCCCGCGCTGTGGCACAGGTCCCAGACCACGAGCCCGCCCGCCGCGTGCACGGCGGCGGTGAGACCGGGCAGGTCGTGCAGCCGGCCGGTGCGGAAGTCGACGTGGTTGAGCAGGACGACCGCGGTACGCGGACCGACCGTACCCGGCACGTCCGCCGGGGCGACGGGGACGAGCCGGTGCCCAGTCATCCGGGCGGCGGACTCGGCGATGTAGCCGTCCGTGGGAAACGTCGTCGCGTCGACCAGGATCTCGTCGCGTCCCGCCGGCGCCAGCCTGCTCGCGGCGACGACTGCCTTGAAGACGTTCACGCTCGTCGAATCGCCCACCACGATCTGGCCGGCGGCGGCCCCGACGAGCGGGGCGATCCGGTCGCCGATCCGCTCGGGCGCGGTCCACCAGCCGCTCTCGTCCCAGGACCGGATGCGCAGCTCACCCCACTCGCGGGTGAGGACCTCCTGCATCCGGGCGGGTACGTGCCGGGGCAGCGCCCCCAGCGAGTTGCCGTCGAGATAGACGGTGTCGTCGAGGGTGAACAGCTTCCGAAGATCGGCGAGTTCGTCGGCGGCGTCGAGTGCCGCGGCCCGCGCGGCGAAGGTCTCAGACATGGCTGCGCGCCGTCCACAGCTCCGGGAACACATTCTTCGTGGCGCGTTTCTCCAGCCACGCGACCCCGGCCGAGCCGCCGGTGCCGGTCTTCGAGCCCATCGCGCGCCGAGTGGCGATGAGGTGGTCGTTGCGCCAGCGCCACACCAGTTCACCGACGTCGGTGAGCGCCTCGCCGAGCCGGACGAGCTCATCGTGCCGCTCGGGATCGGCGTAGATCTCCGCCCAGACGGCCTCGACCTCGGGGGACGGCTCGTACTTCTGCGTCAGGTCCCGGCCGAGCACGGCCTGCGGCACGGCGTGGCCGCGCCGAGCGAGCAGGGCGAGCACCTCGTCGTACAGACCCGGTTCGGCGAGCGCCTTCTCCAGTTCGGCGTGGACGCGGGGGGCACCCCGGTGCGGTACGAGCATGGACGCGGACTTGTCGCCGAGCAGGAACTCCATCCGCCGGTACATCGCCGACTGGAAGCCGGAGCCCTCGCCGAGTGCACCACGGTAGGAGTTGAACTGGGCGGGGGTGAGCTGGGCGAGCGGCGTCCAGGACGCGTTGAGCGCCTCGAGTTCCCGTACCGACCGCTTCAGCGCGTCGCGTGCGACCGGCAGCCGGTCCTCGCGCAGGGCGTGCGCCGCGGTCTCCCACTCATGGACGATGACCGTGAACCACAGCTCCATGACCTGGGTGGTGACCAGGAAGACCATCTCGCCCGGATCGTCGGAGCGGAGGTGCTGAAGGTGGGTCAGGACATCCGCCTGGACATAGTCCTCGTACGGAGTCGTTCCCGCGAAGTCCAGGTGCGGGGTGTCCGCACCGGTGGCTTCGGGGTCGGGGTGGATCGTCGACATCGCTGTCTCCTCGACACGAGCTTCCGGGTAGCGGTCCGCCCCTTCCGTGAGGTGATGGAGCTCCGGTCCCCTGTCCGCATCCTAAACGGAGCCCCGCAGAGCGCGATACGTCTGCGGGGCCGTGAGCAGGGCGTATGCGCTTGCTATCCCAGGATCTCGGCGGCGGTCGGCGACGAGTCGCGGAGGAACGCCGAGCAGCGCTCGTACTCCTCCTGCTCACCGATCGACTGCGCGGCGCGCGCCAGGGCGTGCAGGGCGCGCAGGAAACCGCGGTTCGGCTCGTGCTCGAACGGTACGGGCCCGTGGCCCTTCCAGCCGGCCCTGCGGAGCGCGTCGAGCCCGCGGTGGTAGCCGGTGCGGGCATAGGCGTACGACTCGATGACGCGGCCGCCCTCGAACGCCTCGTCGGCGAGCTGCGCCCAGGCCAGCGAGGAGGTCGGGTACTTCGCGGCGACGTCGGCGGGGGCGGTGCCGTTCGCGAGCAGCTCGCGCGGCTCCGGGTCGTCGGGCAGGTGGGTCGGGGGAGGCCCCCCGAGCAGGTTCTCGTGGATGGACATGGTTTCAAGTGTGCCTGGCACATGCGCCTCGGGGGTAGCCGGGCACCGCCGAGCGGTCAGGCCCGGCCCGGGTCCCCGTTCTCGTCCCGCGCGGGCTCCAGGGGAGGTGCCGCGAAACCGCAGTGCACGGTGCATTCGGGACGCGCCTTGCTCTTCCGGGCCGCGGGCGGTGTCCGTACGGTCGCCCAGGCGATCACCGAGCCCAGCACCATGAGCCCGGCACACATCGGCATGGCCCGCCGGAAGGTCGCGGCGAACTCAGCGGCGTCGCGGTACGCCTCCGGCCCCATACCGGCGAGCAGCGGCAGTGCGGCCACGGCGATCAGGCCGGCGGCACGGGCGGCGGCGTTGTTGATCCCGCTGGCCAGCCCGGCGCGCGCGGTGTCGACGGAGGCGAGGACGGTCGCGGTGAGCGGCGCCACCAGGGTGACCAGGCCGACGCCGAGCACGGCGACGGCAGGCAGCACGTGCTGTACGTACGCGGAGACGGAGGCGTCGCCGGGCCCCACCCGCAGCATGAGCAGCATCCCGGTGGCGGCGAGCAGCGGTCCGACGGTGAGCGGGATACGGGGGCCGATGCGCTGCCCCAGCTCGCCCGACGAAGCGGAGAAGAGCAGCATCAGCACCGTGGTCGGAAGGAGGGCGGTTCCGGCGCCGAGGGCGGAGTACCCGGCCACGACCTGGAGCTGAATCGCGGAGAGGAAGAAATAGCCGCCCAGCGCCGCGTACACGCAGAGCGTGACGATATTGACGGCGGTGAACTGGCGGGACTCGAACACCGACGGCGGCAGCATGGGGTTCGCCCGCCGCCGCTCCACCTGCACGAACGCCACTCCGAGCAGAACTCCGCCCACGGCCGTCCCGATCACGGCGGCGGACGTCCCCTGCCGGGGAGCCTCGATCAACGCGTATGTCACCAGGGCCAGAGCCAGCGCGCCGAGCACGGCCCCCAGAACATCGAAGCGCCCCTGCGCGTGCGGGTCCCGCGACTCCGGTACGTGCCGCAGCGCGACCGGCACACAGATCGCGGCGACCGGCGCATTGATCAGAAACACCCACCGCCACCCCGGCCCGTCGACGAGCCACCCTCCGACGAACGGCCCGATCGCGGCCCCCACCCCGCCGAAGCCGGACCACAGCCCGACCGCGCGCGCCCGGTCGTCCGGGTGAAAACTGGCCTGGATCAACGCCAGCGAACCGGGCGTGAGGAGCGCCCCGCCGACCCCCTGAAGGGCCCGGGCCGCAATCAGCACGACAGCATTCGGCGCGACGCCGCACAGCAGCGAGGCGGAAGCGAACCACACCACCCCCACGACGAACACCCGCCGCCGCCCGTACCGGTCCCCGAGCGCCCCACCGAGCAGGATCAGCCCGGCAAGGGTCAGCAGGTAGGCGTTGACGGTCCACTGGAGAGCCGCGAGATCGGTGCCGAGGTCCTTGCCGATACGGGGCAGGGCGACATTGACGACGGTGGAGTCGACCATGGCCATGGCGGACCCGAGGACGGTGGTCAGAACGACCCAGCGCCCGGGTGCGGAGGCGGCACGGATCTGACCGGCAGGTGTCTCGCCCATGCGAGCAGCATCCCCGGTCCGGGCGGAGGTGGCCAGTCCGGGGCGGGCACCTGCCGGACACGGCGCCATGCGCCCGCACCGCCAGGATCAGCGCACCGCCCCCAGCGCCCTGATCAGCGCCTCGACGCCCGCCTCCACCTTGCTGCGCGGGCACCCCACGTTCAGACGCAGGAAGCCCTCCGCGCCGTACACCGCCCCCGGCATGATCGCGACCTTCTCGCGCTCGATCAGCGCCCGCTGCAGCGCCTCGTCGTCCACACCCAGCGGGCGCAGGTCGATCCACGCCAGGTAGCCGGCCTGCGGCGGTTCCCAGGACAGTTCGGGAAAGGCCGTGTTCAGGCGTTCCGCGACCCGTGCCAGGTTGTCACGGACGTACGCCCGGACCGCGTCCAGCCACTCCCCGCCCTCCCGGTACGCGGCTATGTGCGCGGTCAGCGACAGGACCGCCGGGGAGGCGAGCCCCTCCGCCGTCTCCATGCGCCGCAGGAACTCCGTCCGGTCCACCGGGTCGCCGATGATGCCGTACGAGCCGGTCAGCGCCGGGAAGTTGAAGGCCTTCGAGGCGGACGTGATCACCGCCCAGCGGCCCCCGCCCGCGTCTGCCACGCGCGCCCACGGCACATGCCGATGGCCCTCGTGCACGAAGTCCGCGTGGATCTCGTCGCTGATCACCGCGACCCCGTGGCGCGCCGCCAGCGCCGCCGTCTCGACGAGCTCCGGCTCCGTCCACACCCGGCCGGTCGGGTTGTGCGGCGAGCACAGCACCAGCACCTTCGCGTCGGGGCGCGCCAGCTCCCGCTCCAGCGCCTCCGTGTCGCCCACCGGCACGCCGCGCAGCTCCCGGCCGAGACCGGTGATCGCCTTGCGGAAACCGTCGTACGTGGGGGTGTGGACGACGACGCCGTCGCCCTCGGCCGTCCACATCTGGAGAAGCTGCGAGAGCTGGCTGAGCACCGACGGGGCGTAGACCAGCCGGCCGGTGTCCAGCTCGGTGCCGTACCGGGTCCCGTACCAGTGCGCTATCGCCGACCGGAAGTCGTCCTGCTGCCAGCTGGTGTAGCCGAGGACGCCGTGGTCGAGGCGGGTCCGCAGCGCGGTCAGCACCTCCGGCGCGGTCTCGAAGTCCATGTCGGAGATGGTGAACGGGAGGAGCCCGTCGACCCCGAACCGGTCGGCGACTCCGTCCCACTGGACACACCAGGTGCCCTTGCGGTCGACGACGGTGTCGAAGTCATAGCGTGCGCTCGCCTGCACCAGTGCTCCTTCTGCTCGTTCGCGGACGTGCCGTGGGCCCGGCACCCCCAGGGAGTACCGGGCCCACGGCCGCTGTTCGTGCCTGCTGCTACTTCAGCTTCGTGCCGGTGGACCGCAGGTTGGCGCAGGCCTCCGTGACGCGCTTGGCCATGCCTGCCTCGGCGGACTTGCCCCAGCTGCGCGGGTCGTAGACCTTCTTGTTGCCGACCTCGCCGTCGACCTTCAGCACACCGTCGTAGTTGCGGAACACGTGGTCCACGATCGGGCGGGTGAAGGCGTACTGGGTGTCGGTGTCGAGGTTCATCTTCACGACGCCGTTCTCCAGCGCGGTGGTGATCTCCTGCTCGGTGGAGCCGGAGCCGCCGTGGAAGACAAAATCGAACGGCGACGACTTGCCGTACTTGGCGCCGACGCCCTCCTGGAGGTCCTTCAGCAGCTCGGGACGGAGCACGACGTTGCCCGGCTTGTAGACGCCGTGCACGTTGCCGAAGGACGCGGCCAGCAGGTAGCGGCCCTTCTCGCCCAGACCGAGCGCCTCGGCGGTACGCAGCGCGTCGTCGACGGTGGTGTACAGCTCGTCGTTGATCTCGTGCGTGACGCCGTCCTCCTCGCCACCGGTCGGGGTGATCTCGACCTCAAGAATGATCTTGGCAGCGGCGGCCTTGGCCAGCAGCTCCCGGCCGATGGCCAGATTGTCGGCGAGGGTCTCGGCCGAACCGTCCCACATGTGGGACTGGAACAGCGGGTTCAGGCCCTTGGCGACGCGCTCGGCAGAGATGTCGAGCAGCGGACGTACGTAGCCGTCCAGCTTGTCCTTGGGGCAGTGGTCGGTGTGCAGCGCGACCGAGATGTCGTACTTGGCGGCGACGATGTGCGCGAACTCGGCGAGGGCAACGGCGCCCGTGACCATGTCCTTGTTGTGCTGGCCGCCCAGAAACTCCGCCCCACCGGTGGAGATCTGGACGATGCCGTCGCTCTCCGCCTCCGCGAAGCCGCGCAGTGCAGCGTGCAGGGTCTGGGTCGACGTCACATTGATGGCCGGGTAGGCGAACTTGCCAGCCTTCGCCCGGTCGAGCATCTCGGCGTAGACCTCGGGGGTTGCGATGGGCATCTGTCCGCTCCTTGGGATGTGCGGGTGTGCGTTGCTGATTCCCTGACCTGGGGGCGACGTCATCGTCGCCCCCATCTTCCCAGACTCTCGCTCCGGCTCCACCTGGCGGACTCCCCCGACGTTCGGGCCGGGCCGCAGGAGGCATACGACGAGGGCGGACGGTTTCACGTGAAACCGTCCGCCCTCGAAGAAAATCGCAGGTCAGGCCAGGCGATCAGGCCAGGCCGAGGTCCGACACCGTGTAGGCGTGGACGTACGGGAGACCTGCCTCGGCAATGGCCCCAGCCGCACCCCGCTCCACGATCGTGGCGACGGCGACGACCTCGCCACCGGCCTCGCGTACCGCCTCCACAGCCGTCAGCGGCGAACCGCCGGTCGTCGAGGTGTCCTCGACGACCAGGCAGCGGCGGCCCTTCACGTCCGTGCCCTCGATCCGGCGCTGCATCCCGTGCGCCTTCTGCGCCTTGCGGACGACGAACGCGTCCATCCGCTCCCCGCGCGCGGCGGCAGCGTGCAGCATCGACGTGGCGACCGGGTCGGCGCCCAGGGTCAGCCCGCCCACGCAGTCGTAGTCGAGCTCGGAAGTCACGTCCAGCATGACCTGACCGACCATCGGAGCAGCCTCGCCGTCCAGCGTGATGCGGCGCAGGTCGATGTACCAGTCGGCCTCGCGACCCGAGGAAAGGGTCACCTTGCCGTGCACCACGGCCTTGTCCTTGATCTGCTGGAGCAGGTCAGCGTGTACGTCAGTCATGACTACGAGCTTAGACCGACAGGGACTGGGCTCCCGACGCCCTGTGACGCCGCTCGCTGATCCACTCCCCACCTACGTGCGCGGCCTCTAAGCTTGATCTTTAAGGCTGCTGCTCGGCCCCGCCGCGTCTAGGCATATCCGTTTTGCGCTGTTTCTTGCCGACTGGGGTGGCGGGGTGCGGGTGTGGAGGTGCGGCCCTTGGGGCGGCCTGGACCGGGGCGGGAGGCTTTTGGTGCGCGAGCTGGAGTGCCCACGGTCCGTCGGATGCGGGGATAGCCCCGCCGGACCCGGCCCGGGGTGAGCTGATCCGGCGTCAGGGGCTTCTCCCAGGGCCGCCGGAGGTCCTCGGCCAGGGGCCGGGCGAGACGGAGTTGCGTGTAGGCGGCGAGGATCAGCCACACCCACCGGTCGGCCTGTTCGGGGGTGCGCAAGCGGGGTCGGGTCAGGCCGAGCGTCT
>NZ_JBFBCG010000074.1:0-34060 GCF_040683105.1 Streptomyces sp. NPDC051020
TGATGCCCTGGGACGCGGCCCACCGCTGGTTCACCAAGTGGCGCCGGGACGGCACCTGGGACCGCGTCCACGACGAGCTCCGCCGCCAGGTCCGGATCGGGGCCGGACGCGATCCCGAGCCGTCGGCCGCCGTGATCGACGCCCAGTCGATCAAAACCAGCGAGGGTGGCGAGGCACGTGGGTTCGATGCGGGCAAGCGAACGACAGGGCGGAAGAGACACGTGATCGTTGACACGATGGGCCTGCTGCTGGTCGTCGCGGTCACCTCCGCTTCCGTGCAGGACCGGGCCGGAGGCCGCGCTGTCCTGGCCCAGCTCGCAGCCGGCTTCCGCACGGTCAGTCTGGTGTGGGCCGACGGCGGATACGCCAACTCCGTTGATTCCGGGCTTCTTTCATGGGCCCGGGATGCGTTGAACATCGTCGTCGAGATCGTGAAGCGGACCGACGACGTCAAGGGTTTCAAGGTCCTGCCCCGCCGCTGGGTGGTGGAGCGAAGTTTTGGCTGGCTGGCCCGAAACCGTCGGCTGGCCCGCGACTACGAACGGCTGACCGCGACCTCCGAGGCCATGATCAAGGTGGCAATGATCCGCTTGATGCTCGTCCGGCTCGCCGGGCAGTCCTTGCGGTGGAGCCATGAACCCCACCGCAAGACCGCACGAGCCAACACCGTCGAGGACTACATCGCAGCGTAATCAACCGGCCACCCGACAGGCTCTAAGCTTGACGTTTAAGGTGCTTGATCCTTTCCCGCGTTCCGTCGGGCATTCGTTTTGGGTGGTTTGCCCACGTGGTGGTGGGGTGCGGGGCGTCGGTTCTTGGAGCCGGGTGGGCGTCCGGGGCCGGGCTTCTGGGGTTTCGGTGCGGCTGCCAGCTGGGGCAGTCGGTGGTGGAGGTGGCGAAACCCGCGTCGGACACGGGCGGGGGTGAGCCTGCCTGGTAGTGCGGGTCTTTCCCAGGGGCGGCGGAGGTCGTCGGTGAGGTCACGGGCGAGTCTGAGCTGGGTGTAGGCGACGATGACGGCCCAGCTCCAGCGGTCGGCCGCGCGCGGGTCGCGGAGCTGGGGCACGGTCCAGCCGAGGGTCTGTTTGAACATGCGGAAGGTGTGTTCCAGATCGAATCTTCTGAGGAAGGTGTGCCACCAGCGTGTGATGTCGTCGGCGGTGGCGCTGGTGGCCGAGGACCACAGCCACAGGGGCTTGGGGGTCCTCTCGCCGGGGAGGTGGTCGACTTCCAGGCGGATCACGGTGCCCTCCACGATGGGTAGTTCGCCATCGTGGTCTTCCCAGCCGGCCCGGTGGGTCAGGGCGGGATGCAGCGGGTTCCAGGCCAGGGCGACGGCCTCGCCGTAGTGGTCGGTGTGCTCGGCCGTCGCCCGGTCGGGGGTGGGCCAGGTGGTGTCGTCGGCGAACTTGAACGCCGCCCCGTACTTGGGTGGGCGTCCGTTCTTGCCGCGCGCCCGGGGCGGGGGCGGGAAGTACAGCACCCGGTCCGAGCGCAGTCGTCCGACCAGCTCGACTGGCAGGTCCGCCAGGAGGTAGGAGAGCCGGACGACGTCGTATCCGGCGTCGAGGACGACCACGATCTTCGGGTCTCCCTGGCTCCACTGCCCCTCCTTGGCCAGCCGGGAGAAGAGTTCGCGCAGTTGGGCGGCGGTGACCGTGGTGACATCGTCGGCCGGGGTGAGCCGCAGGATGTCCAGTGGCGCGGTCCAGGAAGTGGGCCCGCTCTCCAGGGCTGCGATGACGGAGTACGGCCATCCCGGGATCATCTGTGCGTTTCCGCGACCACGCCCGTAGCAGTGACAGAACAGTCGTTGGGGGCTGCAGGGCGCGTCCGGCCTCAGCCAGTTGCTGATGTCCGCGGCGATCCGCAGCCGTCCCCCACTGTCGCGGGGCAACGGTAATGAGGCCAGTGACCTGCGTAGACGGGACACGTCCAGGCGGCCGTGGTTGATTCCGTCGTACAACGACCCGTGCCCGCGCCGGTGCTCGGGGGCCAGCGACAGATCCACCAGTGTCCTGACCGGTCCGTCCGTACACAACAGGGCGTCGACAAGCTCGAACAACTCGTCCCCGCGGCGGGACAGGCCAGCGTAGAAGTCGTTCCGGAAGTCGGATAACACGGACAAGGGGTGGACAGGGACGGAGGAGACGGGAAAGCTCATGACAGCGGCCGTTCTGTGGCATCTCGAGGCTCAACACTTCGAGCATCACAGGCGGCCGCGCCTGCTGTCCGGCGCATGACGAACCCCGACAAGACACGATCTTGTCGGGGTTAAACGTCAAGCTAAGGCGAGGGTGGTCATACTGAGGTTTCCTTCTCGTCTGTGTCACGGGATGGAACAGCCCGGGACAGCCGTTTGCGTCGGCGGTCCCGGGCGCTTTGCGTACGGGCGGTGGGTCAGGCTGCGAGGGCGGTCGTGCCGGCGGTGTCCCGCCCGAGTTCACGGTCGTGGTGCTCGCGGGTCTGGATGCCTTCGGGGGAGCAGGGCCAGCAGCTGCCAAGTGTCTTGAGCGGCAGGCAGTAGTCGAACCGGACCTGGCAGACCGGGCAGGTGGTCCGGGTTGCCATCGCCCGGTCCAGTGCGGCCTCTTTCGCCAGCGTCATCGGGATCTTCGGCTTCGCGAGATCGATGCGGTAGAGCCAGGCCAGGTGCGTGCAGGCCGCGTGCGGCTGGTACGAGCAGCGGCGGCACCTGAGCTGGGCGACCGGTCCGTGGCCGCCGGGCCGCAGGCCGGCCGCGCGTAGTTGGCGGCGGGTAGCCAGGAGGTCCGTCGGGGCACTGTTCCAGGCGTACTCGGGGAACCGGCTGATCCCGTCGTCATACACGTCGACGTCGACAAGGTTCTCGTCCTGACCTTCCATCACTCGCCCCGGGTACCGGGCAGGCGGTGGGGCGGGAGCGGGTAGCGGGGGCCAAGTCGGGTGGGGCGTGGGCGTCCGGTCCCGCGACGCGGACGGGGCGTGAGCACGGGTGTCCTCCAGCAGATGGGTGGGGGTCAGCGCTGCGCCCCGCCGACGGTTGGTCTGTCGGCGGGGCGCGGGGGTGAGGTGGGCGGCCGGACGGCCTGTCCGTTCCTCGGTCACCGCAAAGGGGTGGCCGAGGAGCAGGCAGGGCGACGGGTCAGCACTAGAGCGGGTAGACGGGCTGGTTCAGTCGCCGGATCGCAGATCCGCCGGGACGGCACGTCAGAGGTCGGAGGGCAGTTGTTTTCCGGTCTTTGCGTCGAACGCGACGCCGGTCGGGGAGAGACGGATTGTGCGGGACGCGGCTCGGGACCCCTCTTGCCAGTCCTTACCGGCCATCGCTACTCGCACCGTCACCTCTGCGGAGGGGTCCTTGACTGGCACGACGATCTCGGGGTCCTTGGGGACCTGTTCCTCTCCCCGCACGTCACTGGCGCTCTTGTCTGCCGCGTCGATCCGCAGGTACCGGGCGTTGTTGTCCATGTCGTAGTACGGGTGCAGCGCCAGAACAACGCTCTTGCGGTCGTCGCTCCAGTCCGCCACGACATGGGCCTTCACGCCGTCGATGGTGACTGGTGCCCCCGCCTTGCCCTTGTACGCGGCGGCGGCCGCGCTCTCCTCGCGCTGCTGGCGCTGTTCTTCCTCGCCTTTGGGGTTGTCCCAGACGAAGGCAATGGCGAGGCTGAGGGCGACGATGGTTGCAGCTGCCGGCCAGAGCCGCCGGAGTGAAGTCGCTGTTGGGTCGTCGTCGTCCGTCGGCGCGGGCTGCTGGGGCTCGCGGTGCAGGGCCGGGGTGGGGTCGTGGGCCTGTCCGGCCCGGTCGTCGTCCTGGTGTATGCGGGCGACGGTAGCGCGGAGCTGGGTCGCTTGGTCGCGGTTTTTGCAGAGATCCGCCACCTGGGCCCGGGTGGCGAGCCAGGATGCGGCCTCGGCCGAGTTGATGCCGTGGACGGTGATGTCCTCACGCTCACCGAGGGCGGTAAGGTCTGCGGCCTCGGCGCACCGGCCCTCCCTCGCGGCCTGCAGGGCCCTGTCATGCCAGTCGATCACGTTGGGCGGCATCTGCCAGTCCCACTCGGCCTCGGCCTCGGCCTCTTGGGGCTCGGCGAGTGCCGACGGCTCGTGATCGGCGTTCTCGTCGGGATTGGTGCTCTTGTCGGGCTCCGTCTCGGTCGGGGCTTCCTGCTCGGCTGCTGCTGCCTGCTGTGCCCTGCGGCGGCGCGAGGATGTGTCGGTCAGCTCCGCTTCTTCCTCTGTGAGGACAGTCTCGATGACGTCCACGAAGCTGGGGCCGACCTTCCAGACGGCCTGCCCGGGGCCGAGAGTCGGGATGGTGCCGATGGCCCACTGCGGCAGGCCCAGCAGCGCACCGACGATCGCGGCCTCTTCGGGCCCAAGACGGCCGACGTGGGCGACTTCGCAGAGTCGTGCCAGGTCTTGCGCCTTGCCGTCACCGAGGTCGGAGAGGGTGTGCATCACGACGTCCAGTGACAGTGAGGCTTTGCGACTGTTCTTCAGGAGCCGCTGGATCAGTTCGCTGGTGGCGGGGGACAGCAGGATTTGCCATGCCTCTTCGAGGACCAGGTGGCGGTGTACGGCGGTTGACTGGGGCAGCCACACGTGCTCGGCCCAGCACGAAATCGCGGCCATGAGTGCCGGGATCGCGGGAGAGTTGCGGTCCAGGCGGGTGAAGTCAAAGCTCAGGATGGGCAGGTCGGTTGGGGGGAGGCTGGCATCCTGGCCGTCGAAAAGTCCCCTCAACGAGCCTTCGGTGTAGCGGGACAGGGCGATGGCGACACCCTCGCCCCATTCGGTGAGTCGCGGCGCCGGCCACCGGCCGTCTTCCGGGGCGGCCAGAGCGTCCACCAGCCCGTTGAGTGATGCCGCCTTCGGGTTGTTCAGCCCGTGCTGAAGTGCGTGCGTCGCCTGCGGGGTGAGCGCGGTGGGCTCGACCGCGAGGACCAGCGACCGGACCAGCTGCTCGCGCACCTCCAGCGGGAAAAGGTCGCTGCACGGATTGAGCTTGAAGGCGCCGGCCTCGATCACCATGCCGTCCAGAGACCGGGTCAGCGACGCCCATTCGCCGGTGCTGTTGTTCTCCCCATAGCTGTCGATGACGACGACCTGGTGGCCGTGGTCAAGGATCTCCCGCCGCATCCGAGCCTTCGCGGTGGTGCTCTTGCCGGACCCGAGTCCGCCCATTGCGATCGAGTTCGTCGACGGGAGAACCGCGGCTTCGGTGAGGACGGGGGAGAGACGGAACTCCTTCCCGTCCAGCAGGGACCGGCCGATCGCGATACCGGGGAAACGGGAGCTGGAGGCAACGAGCGGGGCGGTGATCGCTGCGTGGGTGGAGGGCAGGCGAATCATTACAGGATCGCCCCTTTCTTGGTGGAGGCCCCGTGCGGGGTGGTCATCACGTGGGCGCGGTGCTGCTGGCCGGTAAGCCAGTCCAGACGGATGCGGTGCCGGTCGGCCACGAGAGCGACCTGCCAGCGGGCATCGGTGACGCTCTGCGGGCTGTCGCCCCACACCGTCAGGTAGGCGTCGACGTCCACGAGCGTCGCGCCCTGTACCAGCGCGCCGTGTGCCGTCCCGCTCGCGAGATCGTGTGTCTCGGCCTTGATCTTGTCGGTGGTGAACGCTTCACCGGCTGCGCGCTGCCATTTCGCCGATCGGCGGGACTGCCCTGGTGGCAGCGGCCGGTAGAGCACCGCGACGGAACGGTCCCGCTCCTGACCGAGGAGCAGCTTGGGCATGAGGTCGCCGCCGGTCTCGTCAGGCCATGAGGTGATCCGCGCGGTGGCCGCGTGGCGGCCGTCCTCCAGCTCGATCCAGCCGGGGCCCCGCCCGGTCACTGCGGGGATCGGCTCGGGTTCCAGGGGCGTCAGGGCACCGAGGGCGGCGAGTTCCGCCTCCAGGGTGTCGATGACGCGGGCCGGGGCCAGTCCTTTGGGGACGTGGACGGAAATCGTCTGCGTGTGCTCGGTCGTGTCGCGCACGTCGGCGTGGTGGGTGACGTGGATCTGGATGCCGGCGGTGCGGGCCTGGCTGCCGGCGAAAGTCAACGCACGCGAGAAGGCGTCGTGAAACTCCGTCCGGCGGTGCGGGTCCTGCATGGTGCCGTGCTGCGGGTACAGCGTCCACGTCCGTGTGTCCCCGGGCTGGGCGGTCATGGCGCCGGGCGCGGTGCGCTCTCGCAGTCGCCGGTAGCCGACGGTCGCCCACCGGGCGATCGAGCGGGGCCCGGGCGCGAGGTTGAGCAGAGCCCCGGCCGCGCCGACCGCGCCGAAGGCCCACAGGGGCGGCGGGGTAACGATGGCTGACAGCAAAACCGCGCTCCCGAGCCCGGCATTTGTTTTGGTCAGCATCGCTTCCATGGGGCTGAGTCCGCGCTGGAGAGCAGGAATGCGGTAGCCGGGTGTCAGGGAATACACGGGAATCCTCCTTGAATGTGGCCGGGCCGCGACGCTCGCCGTAGCGAGCGTCGCGGCCCGGATCGTCAGCCGGTCCTACGGGCGGGGCGGCCGGTGGGGCGCGGGCGCCGACTGCTGGCTCGCAGCCAGTGGCCGGGCGCCCGGGCGCGGGCCCGCAGGACCCGGCTGCCGGGGCTGCGGGTTGGTTGCCGCCGGTTGGACGGCAGTCCGCGCCGCTCTGCGGGCCTCGACCAGCTGCTGGTTGCGCGGCGCTTCCCGCCGGGTCTTGTCGATGGCCGACTGAGTGGTCAGCCGTGAGGACCGCTGCTTCTGCTTGATCCCGTACGCGGCGAAGAGGACACCGCGGTCCTGGTGCGCGGCACGGCCCGGGGTGTCCACCGTGCGCGGCGTCCGCGGGTTGTTCTCCTGCTCGTAGAAGTCCGGGGATCCGGCCCGGACGACCGCCCGCGCCAGCGGGTTGGCCGTCCGGCTCTCCACCAAGCCGCGTGCGGCTCCTGCGATCTTGGGACCGAAGTACGGGATTCCGTGGAAGATCATCCGCAGCATCAGTGCGTCCGCCGCGATCAGGAGCACGGCGTCCATCACGAGCGAGCCGCTGACCATCTGGACGAACGGGCTGACCAGCAGCAGGGCGAACGGGGCGAACATCAGCCCCAGCAGGCGCATCGCCCACGCGCGGACTGCGGACGTGTCACCCCCGCGCGCCAGAGAGGCCAGGACCAGGGGCGCCATGCACACGAACGCGAGGATCCCGAGCTGGCGGGTCATGAACACCAGCGCCGCGAACGCCAGCGCCACGACCAGCGCGGAGATGATGATCAGGATCGCCACGGGATTCCCCGAATCCGCCCCCTGATCCAGGTCCTTGCTGATGGTTTTGAGGAGGGTCGACTGGTCACTGTCGAACGCGGTCGTGAACGCGGAGCTCACGGCCTGGTTCAACAGCATGACCACCCCCGGGACGGACGCCATGCCGGCGACCGCGGCCAGCGTCCATCCCGTGGATGCGCCCAGCTGCCTGAGGCGGGGTGCGCCCTGCCAGGCGGTCAGGGCGCACACGACGATCACGCAGACCAAAATGGCGACGGCCAGATGCTGACCGAGCCATAAGAACTGCTGGTACAGCCAGTTGTCGGCCGTCTCCGGCGCCCACGCTCTCTTGGGAGCGAGCAGCCCCTTGAGCGTTTTGATCAGGGCTTCGGCGAGGTCTTTGACGTGGTCGGAGGCGCCTGCGGTGATCCCGCTGCCGCCACCACCGTCTGTGTCGGCGGACCCGCCTCCCCCGGGTTCCCAGTCGTTCTCGCACATCTTCTTGGCGATGCCCTTGATCAGGCCGCACGGGTCCTTGTCGGGCATGGTCAGCCCTTCGCGTTCGTCACGGTCGAGAACAGGGTGTCGCCGTAGAGCGCGAGGATGACCGCGACGAACAGAGTGCCCAGCGCCATCGATCCCTTCTGCAGCGCGCCCTTGGGGTCGTTGGACAGCTGGAGCAGCATGCGAATCGCGATGATGGCGATCACAGCGGCGATGCCCTTGGTGACCAGCCCACCGCCGGTGAGGCCGATCGTGTCGAAGAAGTCCTTGAAGCCGCTGGACATGTCGACGGGCTTGGCGAGGGGAATGAGCTTGTTCATGGGTCAGATCTCCTTGTTCGTGTGACGTACGGGGCGTGCGAAGGCGAACAGGTCGGACATTGAGTCGACGGGGGAAAAGCGAACTGACGTGCCGGGCCGGGGGGCCTCGATCATGTAGCCGCTTCCGACGTAGATCGCGACGTGGTGAATGCTGGTGGGGCTGCTCCCGAAGAAGACGAGGTCCCCGGGGCGTTTCTGTCCGGGCTTCACCGGCTCCGAGGCGGCATATTGCTGTGCTGCCGTACGGGGCAGGGTGATTCCGGCCTGCGCGTAGGCATAGAGCGTGAGCCCGGAGCAGTCGAAACCATTGATGCTCGCTCCGGAACTCCCATTCGGGGAACAGCACGACCCGGTACTGCGGCCGCTCGCATTGCCTCCGCCCCACGAATACGGGGTTCCGAGCTCGCCGCTTGCCGCATTGATGGCGGTGGCGGCCTGTTCGGTGGTCGTCATTTTCCCGCCGGACGGAACGTCAGCGAGTGCACTGATGGACCGGACGTAGTTCTGTGTCTCCCGGTAGGGAGGGACACCACCGTATTTGTGGACGGCGCCGCTTCCGGCGTTGTAGGCGGCAAGCATGTTGTCCTGCTTGTTACCGGGAACGTCTTTGACTTCCTTGACGATGTCGCACAGGTGCTTGGCCGCTGACGGGATCGCGTCCTCGGGATCCCACACGTCACGCCGTCCATCGCCGTTTGCGTCGATTCCGGCGGTTTCCCACGTGGACGGCTTGAACTGCGCAATGCCCTCAGCACCGGCCCGAGATCGGCGGCCCGGAATGAATCCGGATTCCTGTTTGAGAAGCGCGGCCAGCAGGTTCGGTGTGACCTCGGGGCAGGTGTTTCCCGCGTCCTCGATCAGCCTCTTGTATTTGGCGGGCACGGACAGGCTGAGCGCCGCGCCCACGGGATCGCCGCCGGCGCCCTGCACGAGCGCGGCCACGACCACGGCCGCGGTCGCTCCCACGCCGATCGTGACCGCTGTAGAGCTCCTCAAGAGCCTTTCCCTTCCTTCCTAGGGGTTTTCGATGTCTTCGCAGGTCAGGACCGCCACCCGGTACCGCCCGGGGACCGCCAGACCACCGCCACCGCACCGCCACGGATGAGCGGGGGTGGCGGTGCGGTGGCGGTGGCTGGGCGGTGGTCCGGCGGTGCCGGGTGGCGGTCACGATCCCGACATAGCGGCTGCGGTGAGGTCGGCCAGCCGATAGCCGCGTACGCCCTTCGGACCCTTGTCCGCCGGAACACCGAGAAGCGCTTTCAAGCGCTTCCCGCGTTCTGTCGGGTCGGTTTCCGCGATTCCGAGAGACGCGGCCAGGTCGGGGGTGGGCATGAAGTCCACCCCGTTGTCCTGCATCAGGTTGATGGCCTGCTTGACCGGGGATTCAGGCGCTTCGTTCAGCGTCTTCTGCCGTCGGGCATAGACGTCATCGACCACTTCCCAGATGAACGCGTCCGGGAAATGGAAGCCGCGAATCAAGGTGGACGAGCCGTTCGCGAAGAGGACCGCCTGACCCTTGACTGCCGAATCGAGGAGTGAAGGGTGAATCGGGGCGACGGTTTCGAAGTACGAGTCTCCGAGGGCGACTTTCGCTCCGCCCTTCGAAGCCACATACAGGCACATCCGGTAAAGGAACTGATCCCGAACCTTTACCGGAATCGCGTCATTTGCCGGGCGCTGCGTCAGCATCACCGTGACAATCCCGGATTCGAGACTCTTGGCGACCAGCGACCGCGACTTGTCCTCATTGCGGCGCACCGTCTCCTGCGATTCCTTGCTCCCGTTGTCGGTGTAGAAGTCGGCGGCCTCATCGATGATGAAGAACACCGGTTTGAAAACGGGTGCAGGCTGCCGGTTGCGAATGGCGTCCTGCATTTCCTTGTAGCGGCGATCCACTCGGGAATTCAGCTCATCGAGCATGCTTTCCAGAACAGCGGGGTCGTCGGACGCTTCGTAGCGGACAGCGATTTTCTCGAACTTGGTCAGCCCGCACAGTTTCCCGTCGAGCAGGTACAGGTCGAAATCGCCGTACGCGATCAGCAGGCAGGTGATGAGCCCGTTGACCAGCGTCGTCTTGCCCATCTGGGTCATGCCGCCGATGAGCAGCGATGCCTTGTCGAATGTCGGGACCCCGGCGAGCCGGCCGGTGATGTCGTGGCCGATCGGGACGCCCGCGAACGTGGTGATCTCCTGCCGGGTCGGGGCGGGAAACAGGGTGCTGAACGGTGGTTCGTTCAGCACCAGCAGGCGCACCTGGCGCTCACTGCGGCGGCTGGTCTCCAGCTTCAGGTGAAGCCGGGTGACGCCGAACATCGAGGCGATCGGTCCGAGCCGGGTGGCGATGTCCTCGGACGTGCGGCTCGCGGGCACCAGGAACTCGTAAACGGTGCCGACGGGCAGCTGCTCGATGGTGACGTCGTCGGCCAGGATCACCTCGTCCCTGCCGATGGCCCCGGCCCTGCTCAGCGCGGTCGTCAGCGCCGCGTGTACAGCGCCCTGCGGGGCCTGCGCGCCCTTCAGGACCGCTTCCTCCGAGGCTGTTGACGCTTCCTGCTTCAGGGCTGCCACGGGCTGCGCCTCGCGGCCCCAGAGCGCCTTGACGCGCGTGCGGATCCACCAGGCCGCGTAGCCGAGGGCGATGAGCGCTCCGGCGGTGACGGCCAGGGTGGCCGGCCAGGAAAGCCCCGTCTTGTCTTTGACGGCGGCGAGTCCCCCGGCGGAAATGGTCAGAGCGCCGATGGCGCCCGCCGCCTGACCATAGGCATCTTCGGCCTGTTGTTTCTTCTTGGCCACGTCCCCCTCTTTCGATCATGGGCGCACGAATCTCGCGCGCATATGCGAAGCACTGGCATTTCGGCTGCTCGCCGGGTCTGCTGTCCTGGCTCTGCGAACGCGTGGTCCGCTCGCCGGGCCGCTCGCCGGGTCTGCGCCATCGACTGCATTGCTGCTTCCGGCAGTCGCGACGCAGCCCAGCCGGACGAACCGGCTGGGCTGCATCGGTGGTGCCGGACGGATGTCCGGTGTCCGTGGGTCAGGCGCCCGCGTCCTCGGGCTCCTCCTCCTCGGCCTGCTCGACTCCCCCGTCGCTGTCGGCCTGCGGGCCGGCGGCCTTTTCCTTCGCCATCAGCGCGGCCCAGGCGCGGCGCAGCCGCTCCTCGGAGCCGACGTAGCCGTCCGCGCGCAGGGTGTCGCGGGCCTGGCGGTAGGACTGCGGCGGGTCATCGACGTACCGCAGGTGGCGCAGCAGGACGTCCACCTGACCGTCAGTCAGTGGCTCGTCGGGCCGCGGGACCGGCACACCCGCCACGGCCGCGAGGTCCGCGAGAGCGGCGGCCCGTGCCGCCCGCTGTGCCGGTGTGCCGCCCGGCGTGCCGGGCAGTGTGCCGCCGGGTGTGCCGGATCCGGTCGGCAGGCCGTTGACCTGCGTGCCGGGGATGTGCCGGGTGAGGGCGGGCGTGCCGGATCCGGCACGTTCCACCGTGCCGGGCAGCGCGGGCGCGGTCGGCTCCCAGCCCTCCAGTTCCGGCAGCCGGATCGCCGCGACCGACGCGGGCAGGGGCATGTCCGCGATCGTCTTCTCGGTCGTCTCGGCCTGCCCGTGGAGCTGCTGAGTCATGTCCTGCTGCGCCTTGAGAACCGACACGCGGTACTTCGTTTCGGCTGCTGCGACTCGCGTCTCCAGTGTGGTGGCGAGCTCCAGCAGCTCGATGCGGTGCGCGGCCTCCGCCTCCATCTCCTCCAGGCGGTCCGCCACCGTCTGCCGCTTGTCATCGAGCTTGCGCCGCGTGCCGGACGAGACCTTCCGGCCGAGCGCGGGAAGGGCGATCCACCACGCACCCTTGGTCGCCACGATCGCGATCGGCGTGAGGACCACAGCCAGGTCGAACCCATCGGTCCCGGACAGGATCAGATCGGTCGTCGGGATCGCGGCGTTGATGACCGTGAGGGCCAGCCCCGCGTACTGGACACGCCGGGCGCGCCGGCGGTTGTTGCCGGACAGGATCTCCGTCGCCTGAAAGACCACCCAAAGGGCATCCAGGGCGCCCACGGTGGGCACGGCCCACACGCCGAACGTCGGTTCCAAGATGTCGTAGCTGACGGCCACCGAGAGGATGGCCACGCCCAGGGTGACCACCCCCAGCACGCCGAGGACCATGCCCCGCGGCGTCGCGTTGCTCCAGCTCTTCCTCTTCACGCTTCATCTCCGTTTCGGTGTCTCGTGCTTCGGGTCGGTGCAGCCGCGGCCAGCGCACCGGGCGTCCGGGAACTGGACACCTTGGTCAGGCGAGCTCGCGGTCACCGGCGAGCCGGGCGACCTCGACCAGCCGCTCGCGCTGCGCGTTGATCTGAGCTGCCAGGACGTCGAGCAGCGGGGTGCCCTCGCCCCAGAACCGGTTGGTGTAGGCGCCGATGTGGTCGATGTGCCAGTCGGACGCGTCCAGTCCGAGCTCCGTGGCGACGTCTGTCAGGCGCAGTTCGTCGTCGTATCCGGCAGTAGCGATCTGGTCGTCGGCCAGCTGCGCAAGCTGCTGGGCGATCTCATCCCACGCAGAGGCGGCGGCCTCCGCGGCGTTCTCCGCGTCGGTCAGGTGCAGCAGCTGCGCGCGCCACCGGCCGTCCTCGGTCTCCCAGAACGCCTTGTACACGCGCTCCAGTTCGGCCTTCGCCGCCGTCCACGCCTGCCACAGCGGTACGGCCTTGCGCAGTACCGGGCCTGCCTGGTGCCGGAGCCGGGCTTTGGACCACATGATCCGCGCCGCGTCGTACTGGCTGCTGAGCTCGCGGCGCTGCTCGCGGGTGACCGCCTTGTCGTCATGGACCGTGAGCGGCATCCGCGGCTCGGGCTCACGGCCGGTGAAGGCGGCGAAGAAGTAGGTGACCCAACCTTCGTACCGGCCGGGCTCGGCCCGTACGAACTGCGGGTGGTGGTACCGGCTGAGGGCGGCCGGCACGACCGGGAGAGCCTCACCGGTCAGCCCGGAGTGGTCGAGCTCGTGGGCCAGGGCGATGGTTCGAGTCATGTCTGTGCTCCTCACGGGGGCGGGGTCAGCGCCCGCGCAGGCGCTGGGTGTAGGCGTCCTGCAGCCGGGCAAACCGCTCGAACAGCGGCGCCCCGACAGGGCAGTGGCGCCCGGCCTGGCAGGGCTCACAGCCCTTGCGGTGGGTACGCCAGGCGTCGCTGGCCTGCATGTAGCGGGCATGGAGGTCGTCAGCCACGGGGGCCAACCTGGTTGGGCATGCGCGGTGGTGCCTCTCGGGTGGAGAGCGGTGCGGGGTGGGTGGGTGTCGGTGACGCGGTGGCCGGCGTCCCACGCCCTGGCGGCCGCCGTGGCGGCGGCCGCGAGCAGGGCGAGGGTCAGCGGGTGGGCCAGACCGCGTGCGGCGACGGCCCGTACCGCGTGGTGCTGTGCGGTACGGGCCGCGCGTATGTGCAGGTGCAGTGCTCAGCCCTGCTTCTGTCCAGTGCCGCCGCAGGGGCCGCAGGGCTGCATCTCGACACCCTGGTAAGGGGTGCCATCCGCACCGACGTGGCAGACGGTGACCATCTGCTGGCCAGAGCCGCCGCAGGAGGTACAGGTCGTCATCGGGCCACCCCCATCACGCTGTTGCGCTGGACAGCGGAGGCCGGAGCCGGGGCATAGCACGTGCCGTCGCAGTTCCAGCGGCCGCACAGCACGCACGCGCCGCCGGCCGCCCGGAAGTTGAGCGGGCGGGTCAGGCGCAGGACCGGCTGGCGGGCATAGCCCGGCGCCATCTCGGTAAGCGTGCGGCGGGCCCGGCGGCCGGCGGCCCGGGCGCGGTCGTCGCCGACGGCGACCAGCTGACGCACGACCCGGTGGAACTGGTCCATCTCGTCGCGCTCGTATCCGCGGCCGTCGTCCCCGCCACAGTCGTCCTCGCGCCGGATGTCGCCAATCGTCCCGGCACTCGGGGTGAGGATGCCGGTCATGCCGCCACCCCCCAGCCGGTGCGGGCGCGGCGGGCGGTACGGATCTCGTTGATCCGGGCGGTGAGCAGTCCGACCAGCTGGTTCTGCTCCGTCTGGGCCCGGGCGGGCGACAGGCGCGTGCCGTCCTGCCGCTTGTCCAGGCCGGAGGTGACCTCGTTCTGGACCAGCACCGTCAGATCGCGCAGCTCGCGCCGCTCGGTGTCGCGGTCCGCGTCGACCGCAGCCGCCAGGCGGTCGGCCTGGGCGGTACGGGCAACGGCGAGCTGCGTACCGGAGAGACCACCGCGCACCATGTCGTCGACACGCGTGTTGCCGTCGCCGTTCCGCAGTGCGAGCTCCTCGCACGCGGCACGGACCGGGCAGCCGGTGCAGACCCGGATCGCTTCGGCGCGGCGGGCCTGCCAGGTGATCTGGGGCTCGGCGTCGGTGCGGAAGAAGAGGTCCGGGTCGGCGGTGGCGCAGCGGGCGCCGGCGTCGATCGCGGACTGGAGTACGGCCCGGCGTGTATGCCGAGCCTGGGTCGGTGTCATCCTGTGCATGCGTAGTTCCCCTTCACGGAGGGTGAGTTGCGAAGACGAACCCCTGGGGGCGCAATCCCTGGGGGTTCGTCGCGTACAGGCCCCGCCCAGCAGCGGGGCAGTGCGTCCTGCGCACTCCGCTGGCCACCGGTCCGCCGTGAGGGGCGAAACGGTGGCCAGCGGGCAGCACAGGCTGCGATTCAGGCGCCGATCCGGCGGGCCTGCTCCTGCAGGTCGTGGATGCGGTCCGCGATCCGAGCTCGCTCCGGGCGGGACAGGCTCGGCCCGATCAGCCGTCGGCGGGCGGCCGCCAGCTGGTCGGCGATGCGTTGCTGCGAGGTACGCGGGTCGGTCGGAACGGGCATGGAATCCTCCAAGGTCGTCCTTAAGGGGGCTGTCGTACGAGCAGCCACGGCCCCGGCCTCCCCGATCGCTCGGGATGGCTGGGGCCGTGGTCGTTCGTCGGTGTTCAGCTCAGGCGGTCAGCAGCGGAAGGCCGGGGCCGCGGAACTCGGAGACCGTGTCGGCCGCGGTGGCGGCGGCGAGACGGGCGGGCTGGCGAATGTGGAGGTGTTCGAGAGGCAGGCCGGGCCCACCGTGCGTCGGGGCGGGCCAGGAAGCGGCGCGGCGGATGAGCTCGTGGCCATCGACGATGTTCTTCGCCAGCGTCGTCCGGGCTTCGGGGAGCGGGACGTTGTGGCGGGCGCGGGTCGCCCGGTCCACCCTCGGGAGGGCCTGCCGCAGCGACCGCTGGCGCGCTCGGGCCTGCTCCTGCTGCTCAGCACGGCGCTGCTGGGCTGCGGTCCGGTCGCGGAGGGTCTGCTGCTCGCGGGCGAGTACGGCGGTGGCCTCGAGCTCGCGGAGCGCGAACTCCAGTTCGCGGCCCGCAGCGCACCGGGCGCCGGCCCCGCACGTCGTGCACGTGGCGCGGTGCGCGACGACGGTTCGGCGGGCCCGGTCCAGCAACGGGAGCAGTCGGGCCCCGGCGGGGGCGGCCTGTTGTTCGCGGGTGACGGCGAGCTTGTGCACGGGGGCCGGGGCCGTCGTTGCCTTGGGCTTGGGCAGCACCTTGGTGGCGCGGCGGGACGCGGTGGTCGGGGCCGCCTCGACGAGCTCCGTACGCCAGTCGTCGACGTCGATGTCGATGGTGACCTGGCGGTTGCTGCCCGAGCAGCGGCGCGGCTCGGTGGTGCGGTAGCGCTTGGTGTGGTGCGGCACCAGCTTCGGGGTGCCGAGCATGCCGGTGATTGGCGTCCACCCTTTGCAGCCGGGGCAGATTAAATGCTCCTTGCCCGGCGTCAGGTCAAGCTCGTTGGTCTTGAACTCGGAGGCGACGATCGCCGGGAGGTTGCTGACGGTCTTGGTGCGGGTCTTGCGGCGGCGCTTGCGGGCCTCGGGCGTCACAGTCGTGGTCGTCATAGGGGCTCCTCAGGTCAAAGGGGAGGGGCTGCTTCGCGGTGGGCTCTCCGCCCGCCAGGCGCACGACATAGCCGGCGATCCTGGAGGACGGACAACGCATCTGCGCTGCGACGTGCACGGGAGCGCTCGGCCAGGGGACCGATCCGGGGGATTTGGTCGAGCTATCAACCCCGGCCCTCCCCCTCTTCGGGGCAAGGGCTCCTGATGTCTTACTGCCGGTAGATGGTCCCGAGACAAGCGGACACACGACGGCCTACTACACCCCGCATTCGGCTACTCACCGCTTGCTGGGCATCTCGATTAGAACCCCGCTATCCCTTCAGGGTCAACCTGTCTAGCTAACTTGTTTCCTACACCCCATCTGACCTGCATGTTCAATGACGCATTTAAACGAGAACGTGTCTCGGCTTTCGAGAAACAACTAGACATGCAATGCTTGTGCGCACCGGGCAGCGAGATCCGCTAGCCACACGATGCGCACGAGAGGGGGACCGTGGCCGACAAGCAAAAGGAGCCAGGGAAGATCGAACGGATCGCGTCCGAGATCCGGGACAAGATCGCGCGGGGCGCACTCGCACCTGGGTCACGACTGCCTGGCGTGACTCAGCTCCAGAAAGAGCACGGCATCGCGTACCAGACAGCCCGTGACATCTACGGCTTGTTGGAGAGCGAAGGCCTGCTGTTCTCTCGGCGAGGGAAGGGCACCTACGTCTCGTTGGTGCTCGCCAAGATCGTGTCGGAGCGAAACCAGCGCTACCTCCCATCGCTGAGAGAGGCCGGGGGGGCAGTCGGCGCCTTTGAGGCGGAGATGCGAGCGATGGGGTTCGAGCTTCGGCCGGCAACCCTCACCATCGCCAGGGATGTGCCGCCCAGGAAGGTCGCCGAGATCTTCGGAATGCACCATCGCGCGAAAACTCTCAAGCGGGAACGGATCATGCCCGTGGGACTGCCCGGCAACGATGAGGCGGAGGAGGTCGTCCAGGTTGCCACTTCGTGGTTCCCTCAGGACGTCGTAGACGCCTGCCCAGTACTCGCTGAGAAGAAGACGGGTACAGGGGGCAGCAAGTCCCGCATGGCAGAAGCCGGATTCAAGCAGGTCCGGCTGCGAGAGGAGATCGAGGTCAGATCTCCAACCGCGGCGGAGGCGAAAGCGCTCGGCATCCCGGTCGAGCAGGCGGTTATGGAGATCACGCATAAAGGGCTGACCGCCGAAGGCCGCGTTGTCGAGATCGGCCTGCACGTCCTGCCTCGTTCGAAGTGGCGGCTGGCATATGAGTGGGCCATCGACACAGCTGACACCAGATGACCAGCAAAAAGCGCCCGTGCTGACGCCGTGAGCATCGAGACGCAACGAGCATCCATAACCACACCAGCAAGGAGTATTCAGCACATGGCTAGCAACCGAATCGACGACAACGGCGTGATCCTGCGCGACGCTCGCACTCGGTACACCACCGGGCAGCGCGAAGAGAACGGTGCGCACGGGGCGTTCGACGCTGAGCTGCGCCGGTCCGGCCGCAGCCCGCGCACGGAGGTCACCGTCAGCCGCGCCGCCGCGCCGGCAGATGTCGCTGAGCTCCTGGGCGTCGAAGGTGACGTCGTCGTGCGAGCTCGGGAGATGTTCGACGGTGATCGCATCATTCAGATCGCCACCACGTACATCCCGGTCGACGTCGCGGAGGCTGCGGGAATCGAGCAGGTGGACACCGGCGTCGGCGGCATCATCAGCCGCATGAAGGAGGCAGGGTTCGACCAGGGCGACATTGCCGTTGAGGACATCGAGCTCCGCACCGCGAGCGCGGAGGAGTCCGCCCGTCTCGGTCTGCCCGATGGCGCGGAGGTCCTGACCATCAACCACATCGGCACGGCTGACGGACGCGTGGTCGAGGTCACCCAGCATGTCCTGGCCAAGGGTTGGAAGCTGCGTTTCGCCGCTCCGCTCGCCTGACGAATCCCCCTGGAGGCGCCCCAGCCTCGCTGGGGCGCCTCCGCAGCCGGACCCGCTGGACTCCTGGAGACCGATCCCCGTATGAACACCGAAAAGCGCCTGACCAGAGCCGAGCTCGTGGAAGAAATCCGTAGCGCCTTGGGCACATGGTCCCCCGCGCTTTCAAAGCCTGCGGGCGAGGGCAGCTTGCGCATGGACGCCGGACTTGCGGATGTAGTCGATCAGCTTCAGGTATTGGTTGCGGCCCCCGGCGTCCCGGCTTCGGTTACTCGCCAGCTCCGGCGCGCTGCCGAATCGGCTGCCCTCGCCCTCGATACGGACGGCAGCAACGCATACGGGCACTTGGGAATGGCCTACGCGTACGTGCTCCAGGCGCGGCGTGCAGCAGAAGAGTCACCCTTTGAGGGCCCCGCAGGGCCCGCACGGTAGTCGGCCGGGACCGACACTCCGGCGTCCGCGTAGTGGCCACATAGCGACCCCTGAGGGAGGAAGATGTGCTGCGCAAAACGCGAACAGGCCCCTTTCGGGGCCTGCCGGTCGCAGCGTCGGTGTGTGGTAGCCCGACGCGCGATCAAGCACCTGGAACAGGAGGTGCCTGCGTGTTCTTCAGCAGGCTACGCGTACTCACCATCAGTGAGGCGCTGATCGGGCGCGGCGACACGCCGCCGCATGCCGCACGTCCTCTTAAGCCCCCCTGACATGCCGATGGCCGCCCTGCGCCAACAGGACGGCCATCTGGAAACGCATCGACTCGCTCGCCCTTCACAGCCTTCGAGTCGTGTCCGGTGAGGTGACCTCGCCGGGGGGTGATGCCCGTGGACCTTCCGGTCCGCGTGGTCACCTGTACCCAGAATAAGCGGACCCGCCTGCGGGACGCCACCACCCTGGGTCCCCGGTCAGGTCACACCCGCTGGTCACGGCTCCCCTATCAAAGGGGAGAACCACCACAATGCGCCACCAGTTCCACCGCCGCCGGCCCCCGGCCGCGGCCCCTCGAACTTTCTCCGGCCGGACTGTCACACCGGGCGCCGGATCCGCACCTGTAGCAGATGTGACGCCTACTTCTGCTACCGCCGCCCAGGCCGCGCCCGCCGGATGCCTCCCGCCTGACGGGACGCACATCAAGATTTCTGCCCGCCCGGCGGGAGGGGCCGCCCTTTCCTGGAACGGGCGGCCCCTGTCCACAGGCCGCCCGTTCCAGGGTCGGCAGATGCGCTCCTCATATTTCCCGGCCCCGGCATGTCACACGGATGCCGACGCCGACACCTCCACGGCCATGAAATTCCTCCCCGCTTCTCTGACCGCCGCGCACGGCGACCGCTTCTGCACGTGGGGAGTGGCCCGATGATCGATACCCAGCAGCAGGGTCAGGAGCCGATCGACGACGGCACCGCATCCATCAGCCGCGCTCAGCAGCTGCGCCCGTCCGTCCCTCTCTACCGCCACATGCTGTACGGATCGGGGTTGAGCCACACCGTCGACTTCGTGGTCCTGATGCACATCCATTTCATGTGTGAGGACGGCAAGGACTTCACGGTGAACGAGCTGGTTGACGTTCTCCGGGCGGAGGGCATTCGGAACGCGAACGGCAAGGGCGACGGCCTTATCGGCAGCAAGGCGGTCTACGAGTCCGTTGCCCGGCTGCGCGCCGCCGGGTTCCTGCACCGCTCCCAGGAGAACGGCGGCAACTTCGGGAAGGTCTCGTACACCTTCTACGAGTTCCCCGCCCAGGACCCCAACTGGAACCCGCCCACCCTGCCCGGTTCCACCCCTAACCTCCCGGTTCCCCTCACAGGAGAAGCGCTACCTGTCGGTAACCATGTTTCCGCAGGTCAGACCGCTTCTCCTGTCAAGGGAAGCGCTGACAGGGGAAGCGCTGACAGGCGAACCGGAAAACGCCGCGTTTCCGCAGGTCAGACCGCTTCTCCTCACAAGCGAAGCGGAAAGCCATCCCCCCCACACCCCCCGGAGGAGGAGGATTCCTCCTCCCCCAACCCCCTCACCCGCACCAAGAGGTCGTTGCCGTCACAGCGGGAGGAGGGGCGGGAGTTCACTCCCGAGGAGCTTGCGGCTGCGCGGGATTTCCTTCAGCGGATGCAGCGGTGGCAGGCCGGCCTGTCGACCGCGCGCAAGTGCGCCCCGCGGCTGCTGCGCGCGATGCGGACTCAGGGCTGGCCGGCGCTGACAGACATGGATGACGCCCAGCGCCTGGCGCTGGAGGCCGAGATCTTCAAGAACACCGGTGGCGCCGCCTCATGGGTGAAGTGCCTGCCGGGCTGGGTGGACGACCTGTGCCTCTACCGCAAGCCGACCCCGGTCACCGCCACGACTGCAGGCTCGGTGCCGCAGGATCTTGCTGCCTTGAGGGCGGCCTGCCCCGCCTGCGACCAGTACGGCTGGGTTCTGGATGACGACGATGATGGGCCGAACCGCCGCTGCACCCACCCGGGCATCACGGCCGACACCGCCAAGGAGCAGCAGTGAGCGTGTTTGACGAGGCCCTGGACATCCCTGCGCAGCAGTTGGACGAGTCCCCGGACGCGGTGAGCGTGAGCGCAGAGACTGCGGTCCTGGGCGCGTGCATGATGGCCACCGGGGGGTACGACCCGATCCCCGGCGCCGCGCAGATCTTGGGCGATGACAGCGATGACAGTGACTGGTACCGCCCGCACCACGAGATGATCTGGCGGGCGATCCTGGCTCTGCACGCCCGGAGCAAGCCCACCGGTGTGCCGATGGTCGAGGCGGAGCTGCGCCGCAGCGGTGACCTGAAGCGGGTTGGCGGCTTCGTCGAGCTGTCGCTGATCGCGTCCCAGGCGTGCACCTCGGTCGAGGTGGAGCACTACGCGGAGATCGTCCACGGCTACGCCCGCCTGCGCCGCTACCAGCAGACCCTGGTGCGCGGGATGCAGACGGCCCGTCAGAGCGACCCGGCCGGCGTCACCGACGCCATTGCCGCGCACCAGGCCGAGCTGGAGCACCTCGCCGCCGACCAGACCGGCGACGACGGGCTGTTCGGCCGCTTCGGCGACGGCCTCCAGGAGCACCTGGACGGCCTGGAGACCACGGTGGAAGCAGCTGCAGTCACCGGGCTCACCGACCTGGACCAGGCGCTCAAACTGCGGCCCGGGAACGTCATCGTCGTGGCCGGACGCCCGGCCATGGGCAAGAGCGCGATGACGCTCGGTGTCGCGCTCGCCAACGCCTCCTCCGGCCGGACCACCCTCGTGCACAGCCTGGAGATGGGCCGCCAGGAAGTCACCAACCGGGTGCTGTCCAACAAGTCCCGCGTCGCCCTGCACCACCTCATGGAGGGCGGGCCCGCAGTCACCGAAGACGACTGGACCCGCATCGCCCGCCGCCTGACCGACCTCGAAGCCCTGCCGCTGTGGATGGACTACACCCCCCGCGTCACCCCGGGACTGGTCCGCACCCGCATCAAATCCCTGATCCGCCAGACGGGCCAGGCCCCGCTGGTGATCATCGACTACGTCCAGCTCATGTACACCGACCAGCGCAACTCCCGGCAGAGCCCCTACGAACGCGTCAGCGAGGTCAGCCGCGAACTGAAGATCATCGCCGAGGAAACCGGCGCGGTCATCATCTGCTGCGCGCAGCTCAACCGCGGATCCGAGCACCGGGAGGGCAAGCGGCCGCAGACGTCCGACCTGCGCGACTCCGGGCAGCTGGAGCAGGACGCGAGCGGCATCATCCTGCTGCACCGCGAAGACGCCTACGAACCCGAGAGCTCCCGGGCCGGCGAGAGCGACCTCATCCTCAGCAAGAACCGCAACGGGCCCACGTGCACGATCACAGTCGCCCACCAGTTCCACTACTCGCGCCTGCGCGACATGACCACAGAAAACGACTGACCTCCGGCTTCCTCGACCACATCCCGACCGCTTAGCCCCCTCGAAGAGGCCTGAGCGGGCATCTCGCTGACGATCACTCACCCCGGAGTCCATCCGGTCGTCCGGGGTGGAGATCGGCGCTCAGCGGCCCGTACAGACGATCAACGACAGGAGTAGCCCCGTGGGCATCATCGGCGACAGCCTCGACAAGGCCGCCGCGAACACCGCGACCCGCCCGATACCGAAATCGGCCGGCGCCCAGATACGGTTCCTCGTCAAACACGAGAAGGGCTCCACCCGCACCGTCGCCCTGCGCCTGGGCATCTCGCAGCGCACCGTGGAGCGTTACCTCAAGGGCCAGATCAAGCACCCGCGCCCCGAGCTCGCCGCCCGGCTTGCTGCAGAGGTCCGCAAGGACTGGCAGCCGCGGGTGCGTGACCGAGCCAGGAAGCAGGCCGCGACATCGACCGGCATCGTCATCGAGACCCGGGCCCGCTTCGGCTTCACCGCCGCCCCCGGCAGCACGGACGACGGACGGATCCGGCGCATCACCCAGCACCTGCCACCGCAGTACGCGGCCCGGCTGTTCGACGCGCAGTCCATCGGCGCCACAGAGCAGCAGCTGCAGAACATCGCCGCCGAAGGCCTCCAGGAGCAGTACTTCAAGGACGGTGGCCGCCGCGCCGAGGGGCTCGAAGTCGAGTTCACCGACATCGACTACGTAGAGCTCGACTACTAAGTTTTGGAACGGAGGTTCGAATTATGGGGTTACGGGAAGCGATCAGAAGCCTGCGAATACCGGACTGCGGGGCCCGGTACGCCCCTGGCGGGGGCATCGTTAGGCAGCACACGCCCGCCCGTGGCGGCGTGACCGTGTGCACGGCAGCAGCAGGAGGAGAACGGTGAGCGATCGCAGCGCCATCGAATGGACGCGGACCGTATCGTTGCTGACCGTCTTGCGGCCGGCGAGAGTCCCGCAGCGGCTGCCCGGGCGGCCCGGCTCGGCTACCGGGTGCAGAAGTGGTCCGGCAACGATCTCGTGTTCCGCCCGCCGGGTAGCGTCCAGGCTCTGTGGGCGTTGGGCTCACCGCCGGTCCGCCAGCTCGTCGAAGACATCCACACCCGCATCATCGGCGAGGTCCTGGCCGAAGCCGAGACAGAGCATCTGTGGGTCCGCGTCGGAGCCGACAGCCTGGTGCAACGCGCCCACCCCGGCCTGATCGCCGCCCGCTTTCGCCACTACGAGAACCGCGACGGTCAGCCGCTGCTCCACGATCACGTGGTGCTGTCGGTCAAGGTCCGCCGTCTGGACGGCGAATGGGGCACCCTGCACACCCGCTCGTTCCTCGAGTACGCCGTCGCCCTCTCAGAGCTCTACAACCAGCGCCTGATGGAAGAGATCTGTCGCGCGTTCGATCTGGCGACGGTGCCCCGCTACCCGACTGCCGGACAGCGGCCCGTGATGGAACTCGCGGGGATCCCCGAGAAGCTCATCGACTGGGCCGCCACCCGCAACAAGGCGACCATGCAGCGCCTGGCGGAACTCGTCGACCAGTACCAGAAACGCACCCGCCAGCCCCTGACCACCAAAATCCGGCGCCGGATGATGGCACGCGCCTCCCACGAGACCCGGCCCGCCAAGAAGACCAGCCGGCCTCTGCCCGCGTTGCGGGCACGCTGGCGGGGCGGCGCCGTTGCCCTGGTCGGCGAGGAGGTCGTCGACAACCTCCTGCGCCTGGCCCGCCTCGCTGCCGCAGCGATCCGCACCACCGTCCGCACCGTCGTGGACGTCGCAGCCGCAGCCCTGGAGATCACCGCGATCGTCTCGGTCCACCACGGCGGCCGCTTCCGCCACCGCCACCTGCTCGCCGAAGCCCGCCGCTACCTCACCCGCACCCTCCACGGACACCCCGCCCCGCCCCACACCGACACCACCATCACCGCGGCCGCCATCCGCGACCACTGCATCCCCGGCCACCCGCCGAACCCGGACAAGCCAATACCGCTCGCGAACCGCACCTTCACCCCGGCCTGGGCACCCCAATCGCCCCGCAGTTCGACCACACCCGCCGCCCACCGGATCCACCACCGCGCCCGCGCCGAAGCCGCACGCCGCACCGCCCTCGCTCGCGCCGAAGCGCAACAGAGGCCGCCTGTACGGCAGCAGGAGCACACCCCGCAGGCGGCACCACAGCAACCACCGCTTCCCGGCCCGGCCCAGGCACCCTGCGGGCGAAGCCAGTGAACCGCACCAGGACCGACGCCACCCCCGGCTCCTAGCGCTGTTATGGACCGTGAGGTGGCACGCGCTGGCCCTCGGTGACGGCGGAGAGGTCCTGCGAGTTTGACCATGGTGGGCAAGCCCCCTCCAGAGGACCGGGCAAGCCTGTCGGCGTGCTGGGCAAGCCCGCTCCCGCGTGGACAAGCCCGCCCGTCGCCTCGTCACCCGGTCCGGCTGACGAGGCGACGGGAGCCGGCTGTGTTCTGACGTGCATCAAAAATCGAACACGTGCTCTAATTTGGTTATGGAGCCCATCACCTTCCCTCGCGACCTGGTGCAGGCCCAGCACGACTGGATCCGCACTTACGAAGCACTCGCTCAACCTCACGCCCGTCGCCTCACTGCTCTGCGCCGACGACTGCTCCACCTGTCGGATTACGTCTGGCGGCATCCCTTCTTCATGACATTCGAGGGCAGCACCGCGGCCGCTCGGGTGGAGCTGCGGCGGCAGGCACGCTCGCATGAACACGGGGTGCGAGCAGCGTGAGCGTGGAGCGGCTCACTGCCCGGCAGGAGTCCGTCCTCCGGGTCATCAGGGACGCCATAGCGGACACCGGCGACGCGCCTACGATTCGGGAGATCGGCCGCCGCGTTGGGCTGTCCAGCTCCGGCTCGGTCGCCTGCCAGCTCGGCCGCTTGGAAAGCCTCGGCCTGATCAGCCGCAGCGAACGCCGCTGGCGCTCCTGCAGACTCGCCCAGTAGCAACCAGGAGCCGCCCCCCACCCCCGTCGCCCGGGTCCAGCGTCCGCGGATTGTCATTACCTGCTGCTACGTTCCACGCAAAGTTCAGATACGGGCAGGGGAGGGGCTTATGTCGCTGGGTGATGACATTCGGTCTGATGTGGACAAGTTGGTTGGTACGCCGTGGACCACGCGCAACGGGTCTGTGGTGCCGGGTACCGACGACGTGAAGCTGTACTCGAACGACGCGGTGAAGCTGGACGCCGTTTACCTCTACGCCGACCTGCTCGGGTCGACGAAGCTCGCGCGCGATTTCCGCCCGGAGACCGCGGGCAAGGTGATCCGAGCTTCCCTGCGGACAGCATCCGTGATCATCAAGGGAAAGGGCGGCGAGATCCGCAGCTACGACGGTGACCGCGTCATGGGGATCTTCATCGGGGATTCGAAGAACTCGAACGCCGCGAAGGCCGCGCTGCACATCAACTACGCGATGCAGCACATAGTGGAACCGGCCCTGTACGCCAAGCTGCCACACCTGAAGACAGGCGGGTATCAGCCGCGGATGTGTGTCGGGATTGCGTCGGGCGATGCGTTCATCGCCCGTGCCGGGGTCCGGGAGCGCAGCGACCTCGTCTCGATCGGGCGGGCCCCGAACATAGCCGCAAAGCTCAGCGATATCCGTGAGCCCGGCACGACGTACCGGACGTACATCACCGCAGACGTCTACAAGATGCTCAACCAGAAGGCCAAGGTCGCCGAAGGGACAGACATGTGGGTCCCCAAGACCGATGACGTCGGCGGGGAACGGATGACGTTCTACCGCTCCACCTACTGGTGGGAGGTGTGAGCGCGTCGCCGGAGGCGATTGAGACGGCTTGGCGGATACATGGGGCGATAGGCGAGTGGACGGCACGTGTCGATGCCAAGGCGTCCTTTGCTCTCACCCTCGAATCCGCCGCCATGGCTGGCATCATCGCGCTCTCCGCTGACGATCAGATGTTCGCCGACCTTCATGGCTGGGGCGTTCGGGCTCCGCTGTGGATCGGCGCGTCCCTTATCTTGATCGGCGGGATCTTCGCCACGCTGGTCGTCGTTCCCCGCCTCCGCTCGTCCAAGGATCTCGTAGCGGAGGCTCCCACCCACTTCATCTACTTCGGCCATCTCCGACACCGCGAGCCGGCCGAACTGGCGACGGCACTCCAGCAGACCGACGTCCTGCCGGTCCTCAGCCAACAGCTCATCAAGATGAGCGAGATCGCCTGGCGGAAGCACCGGCACGTGCAATGGTCCTTCCTCTGCTTCGGCCTCGGGGCGTTCATCGTCTTCATCGCTGGTGTCGTCGCCTGATCTGTTCTAGCCGAAACGATGGGCCCCAATTACCTCTGGGGCCTATCAACGGGTGACATCCATGGCGTACATGGAGCACATCGTCCGGGACACAGCGGAGCCTGGCCTTGTGGGCGAGTTGCGGTCCTGGCGCACATTTCGTGAAAGACCTTGCTCGCTCTCGCCAGCAGGACGCGCGCGTGTTATGTGAGCTGCGCGTATCACGCGTCACCGGGGTCCAGTGAAGCCGGACTCAAGATTGCTAGGGAGCCAAGACTTTGATGGCCACGGCCGGGCCGGCCTGAGGAGAGAGCCGACTGCCGCGAGGGTTCCCGCAACCGGGCTTTGCCTCAGTTGCGGGAACCCTCGTCGTGCCAGGATCAGTGCCCTGCCCCAGCCCGTGGCCGGGTAGGGCAGGGATGGAGTTGCTGCTACAGGTCCCGCTTGATCCGGTTTTCCGGACGTGGTCCGAGGACCTGCGCCGTCGTTGAGCGGCTGCACGGGCAGCCGGGGCACGGCACGACTGACTACCCCTCCCTGACACAAGGCAGGGAGGAAAAGGGGCTGTCGAAGTGTTCATCAGGCCGGTTACGTACGCTGAACTGCACGAATGCAGCGCCCGTCGCACCCATCACCCGGTACCGGCAGGTGAGGAACGAGCCTGCTCGTAAGCTATTTCGCCATGACCGCAGAAAGCCGCGACAGGATCATCACCCTGCTCGCCGGGCAGCAGCCCAAAGCCATCCTCGGCACCCCGGAGTCCGAATGGGTGGACTTCAAGACCGCAGGACCCAACGGGCCCTACGACCTCGGCACGGACAAGGGCAAGTTCGAGCTCGCCAAGGACGTCGCCGCCTTCGCCAACACCCGCGGCGGTCTCATCGTGTGCGGTTTCAGGGCGAAACGGCGGCCGACCGATCTCCACGAGGCCGCGCAGAAGGAGATCCCCTTCGCGAAAAGGCTGGTCAACACCGACACCTACAAGGAGATCATCACCGAGTACGTGCGCCCGCTGATCGACGTCAGCTTCCGCTGGTTCCCAGACGCCTCGGACCCTGATCTCGGCTACTTCGTCATCGAGGTGCAAGCGCTGCCCGAATCCAAACGCTGGGCCCTGGTCGTCAAGACCTTGTCCGAGGACGGAAAACTCGTCAAAGGCGGGGTGGCCATGCCCAGACGGCACAGTGACAAGACCCCCTATCTCACGGCGGACGAGGTGTACCAGGCTGTGAACGCTGGTCTGCGTGGCGAGCCCGAGATGGCCGTGGATCTCGCGGTGGCCACCGGGTCCGTGTCGGACGTGGAAGTGACCGCTTCAGTGGTCGATCGCCTTCTGGAAGACCGGCGTCGGGAACTTTTGGCTTCACTGCCGCGCCGGGAAGCTGAGGAATCTCCACGCCGACAGCGTGAAGGCCTGGTCTTGTCAGGCAGCGAGAAGCAGCTTCTCCACGAGGTACAGCGGCTACGCCCCCACGGCCTTGTGCCGGCCATGATGTCCAGGGATAGCCGCACCCCACAGCAGTACCGCGCGGAAGTCGACGCCTACCTCGAGGAATGTGGACGCCAGCTTCCGTCGATGCTGCGCAGGACGCGGGCGCAGCAGGGCGCTCCGCTGGTTCTCCGGCTGACCAACTGCTCCGACGCCATGCTCCACCAGGTGGAAGTCATCGCTACCGTCAGCCCGGAATACACCGCCGTCCTGTGGTCCCCGCCTTCTGCCGCGGCGTCCGACCCGGCAAGGTTGCCCTGGCCTGAGCCGCCGGCGCCGTATGGAAGGAAGAGCCTTGCGTCGTCCTTCTATGCGCAGCCCAAGCCGTCGTTGGGTCCCGCTATCCCGGCGGCTGCGGTCGGACACCGCTCGGCCCCCAAGCGCCCGCTCATACGGCAGTCGGAAGACCGTCTGGTTATCGAGTTCCCTCCCGTCGATCTGCGCGCTCATGCTCGGGTGCCACTGGCCCCGGTCCTGCTGTATGGAGACGGCACTTCTGCGGAGGATTCTGTTGCTGTCCATTGGTCTGCCACCTGCACCAACCTGAAGGGACGGCAGCAGGAGATCCTCCACATTCCTGTCCACCCGCTCAGCGTGACGTTGTCGCCAGATGCCGACGTTCCCGGACCGGATTCCGAGTAGCCCTCGTCCGCGAGGGAAGAAGGTCACCCGTCCGGGCGTCGAATAGGTCCCGTCCCGGAACGCCCCGGCGCTGTCACTGGCCGTCGAAGGTACTGGAAGCCGCGCGCCCGCGCTGAGCGGTGGCGGTGGTGTCGGCGATGCGCAGCAGGTAGCTGGCGACGTCGCGGACACCGGCGGACCAGCCGTCCTCGAAGCGCTGCTCGGACCCGTGCAGGGCGCTGCTCTCACAGATCCAGGTGTGGGCGCCGGCCACCGCCCCGGTGGGAGACGAGCACGCCGCGTTCGAGCATCAGCTCCTCGACCTCGCGGAAGCTGAGAGGGAACCGGAAGTACAGCCACACGCAGTGGGAGATGATCTCCACCGGGTACCGGTGCCCTTTGTACGACGGCGGCGCGGACGACACGAGCGAACCCCTCCCCGGCACGACCAACTCCAAGATCATCCCAGGCCGGTCAGTCAAAGTGACAACGCCGTTTCAAGAGTCTCGCGGAAGGCCAGAAGGTGACCTTCGTCGTGGTGCCGGGGCCAGAAGGGTATGCGCACCCCCCGCAGACTAGACCGGGCTCTTGCTGCTCCGCACGGCTCGCAAGCCAGGCGCTCTACCGGCTGGCCTTTTGATCTTCTGCGCTGGTCTCGTCTTCGATCAGCCCGTAGGGAGGCCGGTCTTCGGCTCGGCTGTAGCGGACCACCACGTCCCCTTCGACAATCAAGGGTGGACTGTTGTCGACCACGATGAGCTGCGCTGTAGCACCTCGGTCTGCGAGCCAGTTGGACAGGTGGTGGTAGAAGTCGTCGATGGCGACGGCATCGGCGATGACCGCGTCCAGGGTGCCGCCGTGGCCGAGGTTCTTCTGGGGACTGTCGATCATCAGGAAGCCAGGGTGCGCGGCGCCGGTTTCGACGGCGATCTCGAAGACAGCCAGCTGCCAGGCCAGAGTTAGGAGGGTGCGGGCTCCGGAGGACGCTTCCTGGTAGGGCTCACCGCGTACGAACGGTGTTAGGTCAGGGTTGATCAACGGTGTGCTGAGCTTGGGATAGCGCCACTGCCTTAGAAGTTCCCCGTAGCGGCTGCTGACCTTGCTGATAATGCGGTCGCGGTCGTGGCCGGCGTCTCCGAGTTGCGCGAGCTCCTCTTTCAGCCGGGCGATCTGCGCCTCGTGACGTTCGACCGCGGCGGCCCGTTTGGTGAGCCCTTCCTGGAGCTTGTCCGCTCTTTTGGCTTGGTCGAGGAGGCGAAGGACGTGTTCGCGCCTGCGGTGGAGGTCATCCCGAGCGGCGAGGAACGGCGACACCGCAGGTGAGGTCGCCTCATCCAAAGCGGTTGAAGCCTCTTCTTCCCGGATCGCTGCGTCTTCGGCCTGGAGCTTGAGCGCGGCCAGCGAGGCGTCGAGGTCTTCGATGTAGGTGGTGATCTCTTTGAGACGGGCCTTGGTGGACCGGGTCTCTGCCGCGACGTCCACACGGCTGCCTTCAGCCTGATTGAGGGCGTCGGCTGCACCCAAGGTCAGCATTCCGTCGGCGTCGGTCAGCTCGTGGCTGCAAAGGCTGCATCGCCCGTTGTCGGCTACCGGGGCAGCGGATAGGCGGTTCAAGCAGGCCGGGCAGGCAGTGACGCTCAGTGGGTTGAAGAGTTGCTGGGCCTCACCCAGCATGCCGAGCTTGAGGAGATCGTCCGCGTACTGCGCGCGCAGCGGCATCAACCGCGCGAGCTGTGTCTCACAGTCCCGCAAGACGGCTGCCGCTCTTCGGGAGCTTTGGGCGGCCTGCTGGTGTTCACGGCGCAGCCGGGCAGCGAATGTCGTGCTCGCCTGAGCCGTCTGGTCCAAAGCCTGGAGCTGGCTTGTGATGTTTGCCAATTCTTGTTCGTGGTCAAGAGGGGAGAGGACATTGCCCGCCGTGAAGGGGGCCTGTTCTTGGACGAAGGCACGTGCCGCTGCGAGCTCGGCCTTGGCGTGGTTGAGCCGCCCGGTGTGGTCACGGATACGTTGGCCGATTTCGACGGCACGGTCATCATGGACACCGAAGACGACATCGACTACCTGTCGCAGCTTGTGCTTGCGCATGTAGTCGTTCTCGAAGAGGAAGTTTTTGTCTGCGACGCGTTCGTTCGGCAGGAACGCCAGCCACATCATGTCGCGGAAGCTGAGAGGGTCCGTGCGAGACTCACGGCTGGTGGGGGCTTCCCGCAGCTGAACGCCGTCAAGTCTGCAGTGGCCCAGCAGGAGCGCCGATAGACTCTCTGGTGCCCCAGAGGGATCGAGTGGCCTGCTTTCCGCCGGAGAGACCTCCTGGCTGTCCAGAGTTCCGCGACGGACGAAGGCGACTTTTGAAGGCTCGCCGACCGACCGCTCGATCACATGTGGCTCGCCGGAGAGCTCGACCTCCAAGAGGCAGGAGCGAACCTTTCTCAGTACCTCCTGATGCCGGGGGTGCCGCTTGGCTCCGAGACCGTAGGCGATGAACTCCAGCACTGCGGTCTTGCCTGAGCTGAACGCCCCGGCGATTACGGACAAGTTCCGCACCTGTTGCTCGCGGGTGAAATCGACGTCATAGGCCCGGTCAATACCGGCCAGCCGCAGGCGACGGATCCGAATGCCAGGAAGCAGCTCCATGGTGATCATCCCTCCCAGGATGTTGCAGGCACCTGCGGGCCCAGGACACTCAGGAGAGCCGCCGCAGGACCGCCATGCCCGTCCGGACGTAGCCACCGTGCCGTCTGCTCCCGCAACCTTTTGTCGCTCAGCTTGCGGAGCCGACACACCACGATGTTTGCCGCGGTACCGAACGAAGCGGCGTAGGTGGCCGTGAACTGTCCGCCGAGCTCCTGCCCAGCAGCCGTGATCGAGTAGGTGAGGGCACCTTTGTGGTTGTGGACCTGGCAACACCCATAGGCGACTAGGAGCGCGAGGTCATGCTGGATGCGCTCTCGACGACTGGTGAACCGCTGCGACGAGGAGGCGTACGCCAGAACCTGCGGGTCGAACCCGGCCAGCCGCAGGCGACTCGCTTCCCGACCCTCTAAGGGGACCACGAGGAAGGGGTTCGCGGCCAGGAAGTCGTAGTAGCCGATGCGTTCCAAGCTCGCACCGTTGGTGTCCTGCTCCCTAACCGCATCGAGGAGTAGTAGTAGCTGGCCGAGACGGAAAGGCACCTCGTCCTCCGGCATGACTACCGGCTGGTGTGCTTCCACGGTTTGCTCCTCATCAGTTGTCTAGCGGGATAGGCGGTCGAGAGAACTCAGTCTTCGGACTGACCGCTTGCGATTTGTCGCCAGTGCTTGACCCAGCCGGCCCGGCGATTGTCGACCAGCCGGTGGACCAGCCCCCAGCTGTGCACCACCTCCAGACGCAGCACCTTCGGCATCCTGGCGTGCTCGTCGCGCACCTCGCGCCAGACCCGTCCATGCAGTTTGATGGCGTCCTCGGCGGAACACTCGTTGAACTGCATCTCCCACACGCCGTGCAGGATAGCGTCGGCGGATTTGAGCGCGGCAACTTCGTTAGGCACTGCTTTGTGTGCGATCTCCCGGGCCACCAGATCGGCGTTGAAGAACTGCTGCTTCGCGGAGTCCAGCTCGACGTGGCCGGCCTCCGTCATCTGCCGCACGAAGAGAGCCGAGTCGAGCGCCGCAGCCTCCTTATCCTCCACATCTAGAACCAGCCGAAGCTGTTCCTGAGCGGGTTCCGTGGGCACTGGTGTGTCGGGTTCGTGGTAGGCGCGACGCACTTGGTCACCTTCAGGGCTTTGGAGCTTCATCCTCAGTGTGGTCTCATCCCACAACTCGATGACGAGATCGTGCTTCTTCTCTTGCTTTTTCTTCCAGCCATCCCACCACCTAGCTGTGGGGTCGTCCATGCTGGAAGGGATGCAGAGAATCCAGATCGCGATGGTGCGATCGTTGGCCGCCGCGGCCTTCAGCCCGTTGGCGAGGGACTCACGGATCTCCTGCGAGTGGCTAGTCGTAGTGGTGGGCACGAAGAACTTGGGCTGCCAGACGGTGATGGCGCCTCCGAGGTCACCAGCGAAGGCATCAATCCCCCAGTCACCCGGGTTAGCCGCGATCATGCGGACGTTTGGGTTGGTGGCACCAGCGAGCTGCCTGAGCATTTGCCCGAGACGTGCTGCGTCCAGCTGCTCGCCCAGCGTGGCGCGCGACTGGAACGCCGTCGCCAGCCCCGGAACTGTTCCCGGCCACGGCACCTCACGCGGGTCGTTGTAGATGTGGGTCTGCCGGTTGTCAACGAAGACCTGACTGTTCGGTCCCATTGCGTTGAAGGAGGCGTCGCCGCCAGCGGCGACACTCCTACTTCGCGCCGTCACGTGTGAAGGGAGACCCGGCTCCTGTGAGGCGCCGGGCATCGTGCTCGACTCGGTCACCGGCGCCGATTCTTCACGGCCACCCCGTCGGCGTGGCCACACTGGTGTCATCGGCGTTCGCTGTCGTCGCCGAGAGCGTTGTCCCGCACGTCGCCGACCGCGGCGATGCTGTTCCGCCCGGCGCGCACGTTCGCCGCCTGATCGCTCGCTGGAGCTGCCCCGGGTGCTGTGGGGGATGCGACGACTTTGGAGCGGTTGCCGATGGCGTTGCCGGTCACGTTTCCGCCGGCTGCGATCCCGCCCCGACCGGTACGCACCCGACTCCCGCCACCGCTGGATCCGGACGTGCGGACGAGGGTGACCACCGCGATGACGAGGGCCGCGAGCCCGACAACGGCGCCGGTCACGCTCGCCGTCCGATCAGCCATGTCCGGGTTGATTATCAACGCCGAGATCAATCCCACCGACCACACGCCCGCTACCACGGCGACTACCCACACGGCGATACGCGCCCCACCCGAAACTGCCACTGTCTTGCCCCCCACTTTCTGTCCGACGCCCCGTCAGCAACGGGGTACTCGACGATAGCGCGGCTGGCGTCGCCCGCAGTCCCCCAGGTCCTGCTCCTGGGCCGCTACGACCCCACCGGCCGCCTGCGCATGGTCGGCAAGACCGTCCCGCTGAAACCCGGCCCGGCCCGAGACGAGGTCCCACAGATGCGGGTCGTCGTCCAGTGAACAGACGGCCACCGCTGGCCCGGCGTGTCCCGCCGATCGCCATTCGCGCACGGTCTGTGTCAGCAGGTCCAGGGTTGGCAGCAGCACGAGGACCCGGTCGTTACGTGCGAGCCGCAGTGCGGAGTGCGCGGCAATGAAGGTCTTTCCTGTACCGCATGCCGCCACCACGGTGGCCCGCAGACCATTACGTGGAATCCGCTTCCCCGGAGGGATATCAAGACCGCGCACCACAGCGTCAACGGCTTCAACCTGATGAGGCCGAAGCGCAATCTTTTCTGTGCTCGTCATATCCGTACTCCAGAATTCACGAGAGGATGGCAAGTCCTGACAGAGGGGGTAGCGATGTCTTCGGGATGCTACACACTGCATCCCGCACTGCATCATCGTGATGCAGTGCAGGCATCACTCTAGTACAACAGGGTCTGACGGGAGGGGGTTTCGGGTAGGCTCGTGCGTATGCTGAGTGTTCTTCAGGAAGTGAAAGAGCATCACGCATCGGATGGAGCGAAGCGGAGTCCGGTGCGCTCCCCGGATGGGGCCGGCCTCTCCTCCGGGGGGTGACGTCACGTCACCGGAGCGGGGGTACCGTATTCTTCGGGATGCTACACAGGCCAGTACTGATGCACCCTCACCCAGTAGCCAGCCGTTCCGGCGAAGCCGGAACCAAAGTGTGGGAGCGAAGCGGACACACCCGCCTATCAGGAATTTAAGCGAAGCGTAATTCCAATTCCCGTGCGAAGCACGGGAATTAAGGCGTGAAACGCCGTCAACGAATTGCGAAGCAATTCGTCACGCCGTGCGAAGCACGGCGTTTTTCCCTGCACAGCGCGCAGCGCTGTGGCACCCGCGGAGCGGGTGCCAC
>NZ_JBFBCG010000075.1:0-33516 GCF_040683105.1 Streptomyces sp. NPDC051020
CCAACGCCTCAGGAGTCGCCTTCCCGTACTTCTTCAGCAACCGCGCATCCAGCGAACCCGCGTTCACACCGATCCGGATCGGCGTCCCCGCATCACTCGCGGCCCGCGCGATCTCCTTCACCTTGTCGTCGAACTGCTTGATGTTCCCCGGATTCACCCGCACCGCCGCACAGCCCGCATCAATCGCCGCGAACACATACTTCGGCTGGAAATGAATATCCGCAATCACCGGAATCTGCGACTTCCTGGCGATCGTCGCCAACACATCCGCATCATCCTGCGTCGGACACGCCACCCGCACGATCTGACAGCCGGACGCCGTCAACTCCGCGATCTGCTGCAACGTCGCACCGACGTCCGACGTACGGGTCGTGGTCATCGACTGCACCGACACCGGCGCATCCCCACCGACCGCCACCGACCCGACCTGGATGCGCCGCGAGGGGCGGCGCATCGCGAGCGGCCGGGCCGGCAACTCGGGGAGACCCAGTGCGACTGGTTCTCCAGCGGTCATGACGTCACCGGTTCCCGGAGGCGGTTTCCCGCGCGGCGCGCAGGGATTCCTTCAGCGACCCCATCGTGGCGAGGACCGCGGTCGGCTCGTAGCCGCAGTGCGCCATGCAGTTGGCGCAGCGCGGGTCCTTGCCGCGGCCGTACTTGTCCCAGTCGGTCTCCTCGATGAGTTCCCGGTACGTCGGGACGTACCCGTCGCTCATCAGATAGCACGGTCGCTGCCAGCCGAAGAGCGAGTAGTTGGGGATCGCCCAGGCCGTGCACGGGAAGTCCGCCTTGCCCTCCAGGAAGTCCAGGAAGAGCGGCGAGTGGTTCAGCCGCCAGCGGGCCCGGTTGCCGCCCGCGAAGGACTTCTTGAAGAGCTCGCGGGTCTGCTCGACTCCGAGGAAATGCTCCTGGTCGGGCGCCTTCTCGTATGCGTAGGCGGGCGAGATCATCATCTCGTCGACCTTCAGATCGTCATTGAGGTAGTTGAGGACCTCGATGACGGTCTGCGGGGTGTCGGTGTTGAAGAACGTGGAGTTCGTGGTGACCCGGAAACCGCGCCGCTTGGCCTCCTTGATCGCCGCCACCGCCTCGTCGAACACGCCTTCCTTGGCGACCGATTCATCGTGCCGCTCGCGCAGGCCGTCGATGTGTACGGCGAAGGCGAAATACGGCGAGGGGGTGAATTTCTCGATCTTCTTGCGGAGCAGCATCGCGTTGGTGCAGAGGAAGACGTACTTCCTCCGTGCGACCAATTGCCTTACGATTTCGTCGATCTGAGGGTGCATCAGTGGCTCGCCCCCCGCGATGGAAACCATCGGGGCACCCGATTCCAGCACCGCGCCGACGGCTTGGGCCACCGGCATGCGCTGCTTCAGGACTCCGGCCGGATGCTGGATCTTTCCGCAGCCCTCGCACGCCAGATTGCAGGCGAACAAAGGCTCCAGCTCGACAATCAGCGGGAACTTTTCCCGCTTGCGGAGCTTTTGTTCAATGAGGTACGTCGCAACCTTGATGGTCTGACGGAGCGGCATGGCCATCTAGCTCACCTCCTGGGGAGCAGCAAAGATCGGTGCCATTCATAGAAAGCCGGCAGGACGGCACGAAGAACACGGAAGGCTGATATTCCACCGCGTACTGTGCCGATGCGGACGAGCTCATGCTTTGGCGCGTCCACGACCACCCGTACAGCCGCAACCGGGCGCGGCCCGGTGCGCAGGGCGGTGCGAAGAGTGGCGGCGGACTCCATGTCCACCGCGATTGCCCCGGTGGCCCGCAGCTCGGCCCGCTCATGTCCGCGTACGACATGGCCGGAACCGGTGAGCGGACCGGTGTGGACGGTGCGGCCCGGCACCGCCCTGGCGAGGGCCTCGGCGAGCAGACCCGCGCCGGTACAGGCCGTCGAGTCCCCGGTGTCCCGGGTCTCGTCGGCGACCACCAGGTCCCCGGGGTGCATGTCGGGTGCGAGCCCGGCACAGAACCCGGAGGCGATGACCACGGAGCCGTGCGCCCAGTCCTGGGCGAGCGCGCGTTCCACGGCCGTCTCGGCGGCTTTCGGGCCCATGCCCGTACGGAGCACGGTCACCGGGCCCGGGGCGTCGCCGGCCTTTCCTCTGCCGCTGCGCAGGGCGAGTTGCTCGATACCGAGCGCGCAGGCGATCAGCAGAGGCGCTGCGAAGCCGGGCGGTCCCGGGGCATCGCCCATCAGGCCCCCTCGCGGGTGGCCGTGCGGGCGGCGAACGGGTCACCGTACACGTACCGCCCGAGCGCGGTGAGAGGGAAGACCTGACGGTAGAGGTGGTAGTTGATGGAGAAGTCCCAGGGGAACCCGGTGCCGGTGAAGTACGGCTCGTCCCAGGACCCGTCGGCCTGCTGGTTCTCGGCCAGCCAGGCGACGCCGCGGGCCACCGCCGTGCTGTCCCGCCGGTCGGCGGCGAGGAGGGCGAGGAGGGCCCACGCGGTCTGGGAGGCGGTGGACGAGCCGTGCCCGATCCACTTCTCCTCCCGGTACGAGCGCAGGTCCTCACCCCAGCCGCCGTCGTCATTCTGCACGGACTCCAGCCAGCCGACAGCCCGGCGGATCGCCGGATCGGCGGTGGGCAGCCCGGCGGCGATCAGGGCGGGCACCACCGACCCTGTTCCGTAGACGTAGTTGACTCCCCAGCGGCCGAACCAGGCACCGCTCGCCTCCTGTTCGGCGAGCAGCCACTCGACGCCGCGCCGGGCGGCGGGGTGGTCGGACCGCCCCTCCATGGCGAGCATCTCCACCACGTGTCCGGTGACATCGGCGGACGGCGGGTCGATGACCTCCCCGAAGTCGCAGAACGGCAGCCGGTTGGGGAAAGGGCTGGTGTTGTCGGCATCGAACGCACCCCAGGCGCCGTTGCGGGACTGCATGCCGAGGTTCCAGCGCACCCCGCGTTCGATGGCGGCCTCGATACTGGCCGGGTTGGGGTGCCGGACGCGGCGCAGCGCGAGGACTACCTCGGCGGTGTCGTCAATGTCCGGGTAGTTGTCGTTGTGGAACTCGAACGCCCATCCGCCCGGGTCCAGTTGAGGTCGACGCACGGACCAGTCGCCGGGCCTGACGATCTCCTCGCCGAGCATCCAGTCCGCCGCTTTCACGAGCGCGGGATGGTCGGGGCTGACTCCGGCATCGGCGAGCGCGATGGTGGCGAGGCAGGTGTCCCAGACCGGTGACTGGCAGGCCTCGATCATGCGGGCGCCGTCCTCGCGCCAGACGGCGAACCGGTTCAGCGAATCCAGGCCGGCCCGCATCACCGGGTGGTCGAGGTCGTAGCCGAGGAGGTGCAGGGCGATGACGGAGTACACGGCGGGCGGCTGGATGCCGCCCCAGCAGCCGTCGTTCTCCTGACGTTCGATGATCCAGCGGGCCGCCGCGTTCATGGCCATCCGGCGCAGCCGGCGCGGGGCCACCTTGTGATAGACGTGCAACGCTTTGTCGAGGCGCTGGAAGACGCCGTCCCAGCTGGCCGCCGGGGCGGGGCGCTTGGGCGGGTTCGGGACGAGCGGGTCGGTGTGCAGTTCGTCGAGGGCGAAGGGCGCGGGCCGTACCGGCCGCTTCGCCGAGACGACGGTCAGCGGCACAATGGTCTGCCGGGCCCAGCAGCCGAAGTCGTAGATGTTGAGCGGGAGCCACTTCGGAAAGAACATCAGCTCCGGTGGGAGCTCCGGCAGGTCGTCCCACTTCCACCAGCCGAAGAGGGCCAGCCAGATGCGGGTGAAGACGCGGCTCTCCGCGATGCCGCCTTGCTCCCGGATCCATCCGGAGGCGCGCGCCATGTGCGGCTCGTCCGGCCGGTCTCCGGCCAGCCGCAGCGCGACGTAGGCCTCAATGGTGGCGGAGAGGTCTCCCGGGCCGCCGTAGAAGGTGGCCCAGGTGCCGTCGACGAGCTGCTCGCCGCGGATGAAAAGTCCGGCCGCCTCTACGGTGGCCGGGTCCTGAATGCCGAGGAACTGACGGAGTAGCAGATCCTCAGCGTCCATCGTGACGTTGGTGGCGAGGTCGCCCTTCCACCAGCCCTGGGCGTCCTGCCTGCCGAGGAGATGCTCCGTCGAGCGTTCCGCGGCCCGCCGCGCGGCGGTGAGCACGTCGTTTGCCGAGGTGGTTGATTCGGTCGGTTCGCTGGCCGAGGCTGCGCGGGGGTTCACAGCCCCGGTGCTTCCGTCGGTCGTCGCTGTCATGGCTTCCCCTTCGTGCAGTCGGTCCTCTGCTGTGCTGGGGTCTCCGTCGGCCGGCGCCCGGTACGGGCACCGGCCGGCGACTGCGAGTCATATGCGGATGGTGATCATCTCTTTCGTACGACGACGAAGTCCGCGAGCGCCGTGAGCTGCGCCCGCACGGTTTCCGGCATGGCGACAGCGTGCAGCGCCTCGATGGCGACCGCATGCTGCCGACGGGCCTCCTGGGCGGTCCACTCCCGGCCGCCCGCCTCCTCGATGAGCGCCGCCCGGGCGGCGAACTCCTCCTCGGAGAAACTGTCGAAGTCGCTGCTCTTGGCGTCCGCGGCGAGCAGTTCGCCGAGGCGCTCCGAGGCCGGTCCGCCCGCAGCGAGCGCGGCGACGACCGGCAGGGACTTCTTGCGCTGACGCAGATCGCTCCAGGTCTGCTTGCCGGTGGACTCCGGGTCGCCCCAGATACCGAGCAGATCGTCGACGGCCTGGAAGGCGAGGCCGAGGTGATATCCGTAGGCCTCCAGAGTGTCGGCGGTACGGTCGTCGGCGCCGCCGAGCACCGCGCCGATGGACACGGCGCAGGCAAGCAGAGCACCCGTCTTGTTGCCCTCCATCTCCAGGCACTCCTCGACGGTGACCCGCTCGCGGTGCTCATAGGAGATGTCCTGGGCCTGCCCGTCGATGAGCTTGCGGCTGGCGGTGGTCAGCCGGCGGGCCGCGCGGCCCGCCTCGACCGTGCCGAGCTCCAGCAGGATCTCGTTGGCCAGCGCGAAGAGCGCGTCGCCGACCAGGATCGCCTGGGCGGGGCCGTGCACCTTCCACACGGTGTCGCGGTGACGGCGCTGCTCGTCGCCGTCCATCAGGTCGTCATGCAGCAGCGAGAAGTTGTGCACGAGTTCGACGGCGACGGCCCCGGGGATGCCGGCCTCGGCGGCGGCGCCCGCCGCCTCCGCGGACAGCAGGGCGAGCGCGGGGCGGACAGCCTTGCCGCCGTCACCGTCGGCGGGGCGGCCCTGAGCGTCGATCCAGCCGAAGTGGTAGGCGGCGACGGTGTCCATGGGCGGTGCGAGCCGGTCAACGGCGGCCCGGAGCACCGGAGCGGACATGGCCCGTCCGCGCTCCAGAAGCGCGTTGACGTCCGCGGTGTCTGCCACGGTGTCGAAAGCCGGATTCGCCGGGGTCACTGACTCTCCTCTTGTTCCGGTGGTACTGCTCATGCCGCCTCCTGCAGCGGATGTTCATGGGTGCGGCCGAGCGAGGAGAGCGCGGCGCCTGCGGCGCTGAACCCGCTGCGGACAGCGCCCTCCATCGTCGCGGGCCAGCCCGTGGCCGTCCACGCTCCGGCCAGATGGAGGCCGGGCATACGAGTGCGGGTTCCGGGGCGCAGCCGGCCGACGCCGGGGGCGGGGGCGAAGGTCGCCGTCCGCTCCCGGGTGACGAAGAAGTCCCTGATGCCGGCTCCGCGGGCGGCGGGGAGCAGCCGCTCCAGTTCGGGCAGGTAGCGGCTGCGCAGTTCGGCGACGGGCAGGTCGATCTCGTCGTCGGCCGCGGACTGGGAGATCGCGAGGTACTGTCCGGGCCCGGTGAGCCCGGAGGCGTCCGTGCGGTCGAAGACCCACTGGACCGGGGAGCCGAGTGCGGCGAAGAACGGGCGGCGCAGCACCTTGCGGTCGTAGACGACGTGCACATTGAGGATCGGCGAGGTGCCGATGTCGAGCAGCCTGTCCGGCGCGTCGAGTGCGCCCTCGGGCAGCAGGCCGTGGGTCTCGCGCTGCGGGACGGCGAGGACGACGGTGTCCGCCTCGATCCGTTCGGCGCCCGTGTCGACGATCCAGCGTCCGTCGTCGGTACGGGAGAGGCTGTCGGCCTTTGTGCGCAGTTCGGTCCGTACACCTGCGGAGTCGAGCGCCTTGCGGGCCAGCGTGTCGTGGACCTCGCCGAGCGGCACGCTCGCCCAGCCGATGTCGGCGGCGCCGGGCTCGGAGAGAAGTCCGGTCTTGAAGACCTTCGCGGCGAGGGCCAGCGAGGAGTTCGGTGCGGTGGCGTTGAGTGTGGCGACGCCGACCAGGTCCCAGAGGGCCTCGATGGTGCGCGGGGACTGTCCGTGCCGGGCCAGCCAGCTGCCGAAGTCGATGGTGTCGAGCGCCGGGTCGTCCGGGTCGAGGCGGCCGAGTGCCAGCGCGGCGCGCCCGACGGATGCCCGTTCGGCGAGCGAGAGGTGCGGATAGCCGGCGAGACCGGCGGCGAGGTGGAACGGGACGGGAAGCGCGTTGCGGCGCAGCCGTCCGAGCCGGGGCCCCGAGGGGCGTCCGACGTCGAGAACGGGCACGTCCAAACGGTTTTGCAGGGGTGCCAGACGGGCACCGTCGACCCGGTCCAGGAACCAGCGGTAGGCGGTGCAGCAGCGCAGATAGACGTGCTGTCCGTTGTCGACCGTCAGTTCGCCGCGACGGAAGGAGAAGGCGAGTCCGCCGAGCCGGGGCCGTCCTTCGAGCAGGGTCACGTCAAGCCCGGTGTCGGCGAGACGGAGGGCTGCGGTGATGCCGGCGAGTCCGCCGCCGATCACGACGGCGTGGGACGAGCGCAGGGCCTCGTCGGTCATGCGTCCCCCCTCCGCTTCCGCCGGGTCGAACCGGCCGGGCTGGTCATGTCGGTCAGGCACGTCGTTTCAGTCAGGGACGCGTCATCCCGTCGGAGGGTTGCCCGCCGAGGAGACCGATTGTCCGTGTTGCACATGTTGCGCGAGTTGTCCGCGATACGCATCAGACACGCCCTCGGGCCGTCCGGCGCGAAATGTACCGCGCGTCCAGACCCGACAGGCCACGCACCGCGACGTACGCCTTCTCGTGGCCCGGCAGCGAGACCCGGCCGCGCAGCACCGCCTCGGGATCGCGCTCGATCCGGTCGAGCAGCCGCCGGTAGATACCGGCCATGGCGGCGACGCAGGCACCGCTGCGGCGGTCCAGCATCGGCAGCAGCCGGTAGCCCTCGGCGAACAGGGCGCGGGCACGCCGGACCTCGAAGTGGACCAGGCCCACGAAGTCGGAGCCCGGCGGCGGTGTGGCCCGGTGGAAACCGGCGGAACAGCCGAACTTGGCGAGGTCGTCGGACGGCAGATACGTACGCCCGTTGCCCGCGTCTTCGCGGACGTCGCGGAGGATGTTGGTGAGCTGCAGGGCGAGGCCGAGCGTGTCGGCGTACTCCGCGGCCCGGTCCGCGCCGGGCGCACCCGGTTCCGTCCCGAAGACCCCCAGGCTGAGCCGCCCGATGGCTCCGGCGACACACCGGCAGTAGACCTTGAGGTCGTCCCACGTCTCGTACGTCGCGCCGCGCACGTCCATCAGCACGCCGTCGATCAGCTCGTCGAGCCCACCGAGCGGCAGCGGAAACCGGCGTGCGGCGTCGGCGAGCGCGACGGCCACCGGGTCGGTGTCGTCCTCGTCGACCGCGCCGTCCCGGATCCGGTCCAGGAGAGTGCGGGTGCCCTCCAGCCGGGTCCGCTTGGTCTCCCGGTCCAGCTCTCCGTCGCCGATGTCGTCGACCCGGCGGGAGAAGGCGTACAACGCCGACATGGCCTGCCGTTTCTCGGCAGGCAGCAGCCTGATTCCGTACGCGAAGTTACGTGCCTGCTGTCCGGTGACGGCCTCGCAGTAACTGTATGCGGCCTGTACCGGCGCCGACATGTACGTCGTCTGTCCCTCCACGGTCCGGTTCACCCCTCTCTCCGCGCTCTTCGCAAGACAACTCCCACCTCGCGCAGCAGGCTGGGCTTGGCGGGCTTGGGCGGTCCAGGCAGTACATCGAACCCGGCGGCCGCGATCGCGGTGAGGGCGGCACGCCCCCCTCCCACAAATCCGGCGAGAAGCAGCTTGAGCCTGCCGTGGACGCTACCCACCAGGGGGGTGCCTTCATTCAGCAGGTTCCGGGCGCGTTCTGCTTCGTATGCAACGAGTGCGCGCACCGATGCGCCCCCGGAGGGGGTTGCCAGGTCGGCCTCGGTGACATGGAACCGGGCCATGTCCTCGGCCGGCAGATAGATCCGGTCGCGGCCGAGGTCCTCGGTGACGTCCTGGAGGTGCTCGACAATCTGCAGGGCGGTGCAGACGGCGTCGGAGCGGCGGATCCGCTCGGGGCTCGCAGTCCCGGTGATCTGGAGGACCAGCCGGCCGACGGGATTGGCGGAGAGCTCGCAGTAGGCGAGCAATTCCTCGTACGTCCCGTACCGCCGGACCTTCTGGTCCTGCCGGTTCGCCTCGATGAGCCCGAGGAACGGCTCGGGAGTGAGCGAGCAGCGCCGCACGGTGGGGCGCAGTTCACGGAGCAGCGGGTGGCGCGGGCCGTCGCCCGCGGGGTCGAAGACGCGGTGCAGATCGGCCTCGAAGGCGTCGAGCATCGCGAGCCGGTCATCGGTCTGCGCCGGGTCGAGTCCGAGGTGACGGGCGTCGGCGCCGCCGGGGGCGAGGTCGCCGTCGCCGATGTCGTCGACGAGGCGGGCGTATCCGTACACGGCCATCAGATCGTTACGCCACGCGCGCGGCAGAAAGAACGGGGCCACAGGGAAGTTCTCGTCCGCGGCCTTGTCGAGCGTGGCGGGTACGGCGGCGTCATGGCGCGCCTGCCGGGCACGAGTCACCACGGACCGCCCGGCGCGGGGACGGCATATACACCTCGGAGCTGGAGATTTTCCGTCATTGCCGTCACATCTCCCGTTCTACACTGCTGACCCAAAACATCCCATTCCGGACACGCCGCCCGCTCTCCCGAGTGCGGTGGACCGTCTAGGGTCGGTACTCCCAGGCGGTATCGCCCCACTTGCCACGAATCAGCACTGGTACAGCTTACGTTGTACAACCTTCAGCCATACGCGCGGGTGCAGTGCACACTGCGACAACGCTGCCCTTCCCGCCAACCTTCCCCGTGCGCAAGGAAATTGACGTCATCCGGCGGGAGGAGATCGCCGCTGGCGTGGCGCAGAGCCCGCTGCACGCCCGCCGGGTGCCCGCGATCCGGACATCGCAGCGGCCTCCGCCGGAGTGCTCCGGCGGAGGCCGCTGCGATGAGGGAGGACGGCGGAGGTCCTACTTTCCGGTCTCCCGCTCGTACGCCTTGAGGACCTCGTCGGTCGGGCCGTCCATCAGCAGCTCGCCCTTTTCCAGCCAGAGCACCCGGTCGCAGGTGTCCCTGATGGACTTGTTGCTGTGACTGACCAGGAAGACCGTGCCGGCCTCCTTGCGCAGTTCGCGGATGCGCTTCTCGGAGCGGATCTGGAACTTGCGGTCACCGGTGGCCAGCGCCTCGTCGATCATGAGAACGTCGTGGTTCTTGGCGGCGGCGATGGAGAACCTGAGCCGGGCGGCCATACCTGAGGAGTACGTCCGCATCGGGAGGGTGATGAAGTCGCCCTTCTCGTTGATGCCCGAGAAGTCGACGATCTCCTGGTAGCGCTCGCGGATCTCCTCGCGCGTCATGCCCATCGCGAGCCCGCCGAGCACCACGTTCCGCTCGCCGGTCAGATCGCTCATCAGCGCCGCGTTCACACCGAGCAGCGACGGCTGTCCGTCCGTGTACACCTTGCCGCGCTCGGTCGGCAGCAGACCCGCGATGGCCCGCAGCAGGGTCGACTTGCCGGAGCCATTGGTGCCGATGAGGCCGATGGCCTCGCCCCGGTAGGCGGTGAAGGAGACACCGCGTACGGCGTGCACCTTCCGGACTCCCCGCGCCTCGCCCTTGCCGCGGCGCAGTATCCGGCTCAGCGCCGCGGTGGCACTTCCCTTGCCTCCGCCGGCGCCGTTGACCCGGTACACGATGTGCACATCGTCGGCGATGACGGTGGGGATGCGCCCCGAAGTGTTGTCCTCAGCCACGGCCGTACCGTTCCTCTGCCTTCCAGAAGTACACAAAGCCCGCGAGGCCGATGCAGACCGCCCAGGCGAGCCCGACGATCCACACGTGCGGCGGCAGGTTCTCGGAGCCGTAGCCGTCAATCAGCGCGAAGCGCATCAGGTCCATGTAGATCGCCGCCGGGTTGTACTGCAGCACGCTCGCGATCCACTCCGGCTTGTCCTTGAGCATGACCGGAATGGAGAACATGACACCGGACGCGTACATCCAGGTGCGCATGATGAACGGCATCAGCTGGGCGAGGTCGGGGGTCTTGCTGCCGAGCCGGGCCATGATCAGGGCCAGGCCGGTGTTGAAGACGAACTGCATGGCCAGCGCGGGAACGATCAGCAGCCAGGCGAGCGAGGGGTAGCTGCCGAAGCCGATCACCACGAGCGCCATCACGATCATCGAGTACAGCAGCTGCTGGAGCTGCTGCAGCGAGAACGAGACGGGCAGCGACGCGCGGGGGAAGTGCAGGGCTCGGACCAGTCCGAGGTTGCCCGAGATCGCCCGAACGCCCGCCATCACCGAGCTCTGCGTGAAGGTGAAGACAAAGACGCCCGTCACCAGGAAGGGGATGAAGACCTCCTCGGTCATGCCCTTCCTGGTACCCAGGATCAGCCCGAAGATCAAGTAGTAGACCAGGGCGTTGAGCAGCGGCGTGGCCACCTGCCACAGCTGGCCGAGCTTGGCCTGGCTGTACTGGGCGGTCAGTTTGGCCCGGGAGAACGCCATGATGAAGTGGCGGCGGCCCCAGAGCTGCTGGACGTACTCGAACAGCCCGGGCCGGGCGCCGCTCACCGTCAGGCCGTACTTGCCTGCCAGTGCGGCGGCGCTCAGGCCGTCGTCGGCGGATGGCGGGGTGCTCAGCGCGACCGCACCGTCATGGGTTGTGTCACTCACCAGATGAAACTCTCGTATTCAAGATGCGCAGCCAGTCGCGGTCGCGGTTCAGGCGGACAGGTCCCGTAAGAAATAAATACGCCCCATGCTCTCAGAGGAGAGCTTCTCAGATCACGGGAGGTCGGCCGAGTCTGGTCAGCCGCCATACCGTGCGCCACTTCATCGGACGGCGTGGTCCGCAGGGCTTGGTCCAGCCTTCCCGGAAGCCGCCGAACCATGCCTTCAGCGCGGGGCCCGAGGGCTTGCGGAGCAGCGTCAGCAGCAGCCAGACGCCGAGGTAGACGGGGACCAGAGGCGCGGGCAGATTGCGGCGCGCCAGCCAGACCCGGTTCCTGGCCACCATGCGATGGTAGACCGCGTGCCGGGACGGGGCGGTGGTCGGGTGGTTGAGGACCATGTCGGCGCGGTAGTCGATCATCCAGCCGGCGTCCAGTGCCCGCCAGGCGAGATCCGTCTCCTCATGCGCGTAGAAGAAGTCGCCCGGCAGCCCGCCGACCTCGGCGAGGACCTGGGTACGGACGGCGTTGGCGCCGCCCAGGAAGGTCGTCACCCGTGACGAGCGCATCGGGTCGGCGGCGCGCAGCCGTGGCACGTGGCGGCGCTGGGTCACGCCGGTGTCCGGGTCGGCGATCCGGAAGCTGATGATCCCCAGCTTCGGGTCCTGCTCGAACGCCTGCCGGCACAGCTCGGCGGTGTCGGTCAGCGGCAGCAGTCCATCGTCGTCGAGGAAGAGCAGCGCGTCGACATCGGCGCCGGACGGGCCGAACGCCTCGATGCCGACGTTGCGGCCGCCGGGGATGCCTAGGTTCTCGGGGAGCTCTACGGTCCGCACCCCTGCGGGGACGTCCGGGACCGGGGCGCCGTTGCCGACGACCACCACCTCGATCCGGTCGCCGTCCTGCTTGGCGACCGAATCGAGGAGGGCGCGCAGCTCATCAGGACGGTTGCCCATCGTGATGATGACCGCGCCGAGCTTCATGGGGGTGCTCACTTCAGCCTGCTCGATGCCAGGACCGACACCAGGTGCAGCAGCGTCTGTACAAGGGCGATACCGGCCAGTACGGCAACGCCGAGCCGGGAGAAGAACAGATCGCCCCTGACCGCGTCCAGGACCGCCAGGACCAGGATCAGCAGTGATGCCTCGATCCCGAGCACCAGGCGGTGGAACTTCAGCGCCGCGGCGGCCTTGCGTGCCAGCGCCAGACCGGACGAGCGCGGCTCCGACGCCGCCTCCTTGACGGGCGGCAGTCCGCCCTGGTGACGCGCGACGCCGACGAGGTCGGTCTCGGCCTTGATCAGAACAGCGCCGAGGGCGGCGAGGGTGCCGAGGAAGGCCCACAGCCAGTCGATCCGCCCGGATCCCCACAGATCAGCCGCGCGCAGGCCGAAGCCGACGAGCACCGCGGCGTCGCAGAGGTAGGCGCCGACACGGTCCAGGTAGACGCCACCGAGCGAGAACTGCTTCTTCCAACGGGCGATCTCGCCGTCGATGCAGTCGAGCAGCAGATAGAGCTGGACCATCACCACCCCGAGGACGGCACCCGTGATCCCGGGCACCAGCAGGGCCGGGGCGGCGAGGACGCCGCAGACCGTCATCAGGTAGGTCAGCTGGTTCGGCGTGATCTTGGTGTTCACCAGGTACCGGTCTATGCGCAGCGAGATCTCCCGCATGTACATGCGCCCGGCCCAGTGTTCACCGCTGCGCCGGTCCTTCACACCCTCCGGGTGAACGACCGGACGGAGTTCAGCTACTGATGGTCTTGGCATAGTCGGCGTACGCGTCCCTGATCTGGTCGGTGGACAGGTTGAGGTGTTCGAGGATCGTGAAGCGTCCCGGACGTGTCTGCGGGGCGTAGTCGACGGCCTGGACGAACTCGTCGGCGGTGAAGCCGATGTCTTCGGGCAGGACCGGCAGCCCGTGCCGGCGCAGGGTGGTCACCATGAGCAGCGACTCCTCGCGCGCACCTCGCAGATACATGGCGAAGCAGGCGCCGAGGCCGACCTGCTCGCCATGGCTGGCAGCGCGCTTGGGGTACAGCAGGTCGAAAGCGTGGTTGATCTCGTGGCAGGCGCCCGAGGCCGGCCGGGAATCCCCGGCGACCGACATGGAGATGCCGGTGAGCACCAGGCCCTCGGCCAGTACCTTCAGGAAGGCGTCGTCGCCGACCCCGCCGGGGTGGCGCAGCACGGCCTCACCCGCCTGCCGGGCCATGGCGGCCGCCAGCCCGTCGATCTCCTCGCCCGTGACATCGTGGGCGAGCTCCCAGTCGGCCACGCAGGAGATGTTGGAGACCGCGTCGCCGATGCCGGAGCGGACGAAACGGGCGGGCGCCTCGCGGATGATGTCGAGATCGATGACGACGGCGATCGGGGTGGGGACCCCGTAGGAGCCCCGCCCGTTGTCGTTGTCCAGGGTCGCCACGGGCGAGCAGAGGCCGTCGTGCGAGAGGTTCGTCGCAACCGCGACCATCGGCATGCCGACGCGCGCCGCGGCGTACTTCGCCACGTCGATGATCTTGCCGCCGCCGAGGCCGACCACGGCGTCGTACCGGTTGCCCTTGATCTGGTCGGCGAGCCCCACGGCGGAGTCGATCGTGCCGTCGGCGACCTCATACCAATGGGCGCCGGGCAGCACCGGGGACAGCCGCTCGCGCAGGACCCGGCCCGAGCCGCCGCTGATCGCGACGGCGAGCTTGCCGGAGGTGGAGATCCGCTGGTCGGCGAGGAGGCCGGCCAGGTCGTCCAGGGCGCCGCGACGGATGTCGACGACGACCGGGGACGGGATGAGCCGGGTCAGTACTGGCACGCGATCTCACGGCCCTTCGCGAGGTCGTCGTGGTTGTCGATCTCGACCCACGTCACTTCGCCTATGGGGGCCACGTCGACGGTGAAGCCGCGGTTGACGAGCTCCTGGTAGCCGTCCTCGTAGTAGAGGTCGGGGTCGCGCAGATACGTCGCCTTCAGGGCGTCGGCGAGCTCCTCGGCGGCCTCGGGCTCGATGAGGGTCACGCCGATGTACTCGCCGGTCGCCGTGGCGGGGTCCATCAGCTTGGTGATCCGCTGGACGCCCTTGTCGCCGTCGGTGATGACCTTCATCTCCTCATCGGCGAGGTTCTTCACCGTGTCGAGGGCGAGGATGATCTTCTGTCCGTTGCCGCGGGCGGCGAGGAGCGTCTTCTCCACGGAGACCGGGTGCACGGTGTCGCCGTTGGCGAGGATGACGCCCCGCTTCAGGACCTCACGGGCACACCACAGGGAGTAGGCGTTGTTCCACTCCTCGGCCTTGTCGTTGTCGACGAGGGTGAGCGTCAGGCCGTACTTCGCCTCCAGCTCGGCCTTGCGGTCGTACACGGCCTCCTTGCGGTAGCCGACGACGATCGCGGCCTCGGTGAGACCGATCTCCGCGAAGTTGGCGAGCGTCAGGTCGAGCACGGTCTTCTCGCCGTCGACCGGCACGAGGGCCTTCGGAAGCGTGTCGGTGTAGGGGCGCAGACGCCGTCCTGCACCGGCTGCGAGTACGAGGCCGATCATGCGGGTTCTCCTTCGTCGTGAACGGCAGGTGCTCCGGAGGACACCCAGAAGCGGATGGACTCGGCGAGCACCACCACGGCCACGGCCACCGCGAGAGCGGTGAGTGCCACGGTGAAACCTGAATGCTGAGTGAGTACGGCGGCGAGTACGGCCACCACCAGGGTCCGGCCCTCGTGCCCACCGATCGTTCGCACCAGCCACCGGGGCGGCGCGCCGGTGCCCCCGCGAATGCGGTACACCGTGTCGTAGTGATGGTAGGCGACGGCCGAAATCAGTCCGAAAGCCGCAGGAAGGGCTTGATCGACATCGCTGCGGGCGGCCAGAGCAAGGATCGCGCAGTACTCCGCCGCCCGGAATATCGGGGGCACGAGCCAGTCGAGTGCGCCCTTGAGGGGGCGGGCGACGGCGACGCCGGAGCAGACCGCGTAGAACACCGCGGCGACGATCATCTGCCGGCTGCCGAACGGCTGCAGCAGAGCGGCGCTGATCAGGGCGGCCGCACCGACGAGGGCCACCACCGGGGCGGCCCATCCGCCCCGGATACGGGGTCCCCTCGCCGCGACGAGGCCGGCCAGCGGCCCGGAGTCCGCGAGGTCGGAGAGCGCCTGGGCGGCCCGGTCGGTGCGCCGTGCCTTGCGGGTCAGCGAGCGCAGCAGGCGGCCGGCGGTGGTGTAGCAGGCGGCGACGGAGCAGCCGATCAGCAGAGCGTAGAAGACGATCCGCGGGGTCGTCACCGCGGTCAGCACGGCGATCATCGCCCAGCGCTCACCGATCGGCAGCACTATCATCCGGCGCAGCCAGACCGTCCAGCCGACGCTGTCGAGCTTGTCGGAGAGGGCTGCCGTCGGGCTCGAATTGGCGACCGCGTCGTGGTTGGCCTCGTTGAACGAGAAGTCGACGACATGGCGGCAGGTCTGCAGCACCATCGCACCGAGGGCGAGCGCCCATACGTCGTCGCCGCCCTGGGCGGCGCCGAGGGCAAGGCCCGCGTAGTACGCGTACTCCTTGGCCCGGTCGAACGTGGCGTCCAGCCAGGCGCCCATCGTCGAGTACTGCAGCGAGTAGCGGGCGAGCTGCCCGTCGGTGCAGTCCAGGACGAAGGAGAGGAGTAGCAGCAGTCCGGCGGCGATGTACCCGCCGCGACTGCCGGTCGCCGCGCAGCCCGCCGCGACCAGCGCGGTGAGCAGGGAGGCGGTGGTGACCTGGTTCGGGGTGAGGCCGCGGCGCGCGCACCAGCGGGCGATATAGCGCGAGTACGGGCTGATGAAGTAGGTGGTGAAGAAGCCGTCGCGGGCCTTTACGGCGCTGCGCAGCCGTACTGCCTCGTCATCGACCGCGGCCACAGCGGACTGCGCGGTGGCGCGGGCGGCCTGGTCGACGGGGACGGCCGCGACGAGCGAGCCGAGTTCCGGGCGCTGCACGGCGGTGCCCTCGGCCTCCAGCGCGACGGCGAGGTGACCCGGCACGGTGCGGTCGGTGACGGGCACGGTGTCCGCGGCGACGGCCGGCCCCAGGGGGACTCCCGCACCGACGGCCGCGGTGGCGCTGCGCAGGGCGCGGGCGAGCGCGGGGCGCGCCTCCGGCTGTGCGGTGAGCGCACCGGGAACGGTGGCAGCGGGAAAGCGGGGGTCGGTCAGTCCGAGCCGGAGGGCGTGGACGTGTCCGACGAAGCGGGGATCGATGAGCGCGACGCGGGCGTCGGCGGGAGCCGCGGAGAGCAGCTCGGCGGCCTCGGTGACATCAGCGGCGGCCTGCACGTCGAAGCCCAGCGACCTCAGATCGTCCTCGAGCGACGATCCGGGTACCGGTGCACCGGTGAGGATGGCGGTCGACAGACGAACTCACTCCTTGGTGCTGACAGGGTCGGCGCGCAACAGTGCGGCCCGGATGCGGGCCGGCGGCACGTCGGCAGAGGCTATCGGATGAACGGAAGCGGGAATTCACTGCCCGTTTGTGCTCCGTTCGGGGTGGACCGGCATCATGCGGAGCCGCCCGCGATCATCATCGTCGATCCCGGCCCCGGCTCACAAACCGCGGGGGTACCGGTCTCTCCCTCGGCTCACGCGCCGCAGGGGCATGGACCTAGGCTGACGGGTATGACATGGCTGATCACAGGCGGAGCGGGCTATATCGGGGCACATGTGGTGCGGGCCATGGCGGCCGCCGGGGAGCGGGTGGTCGTGCTCGACGACCTCTCGACCGGCGTCCGCGACCGGCTCCCGGCCGATGTACCGCTGATCCGCGGCTCGGTCGCCGACCGCGCACTGCTCGACCGTACGCTCGTCGGGCACGCGGTGACCGGTGTGGTGCATCTCGCAGCGAAGAAACAGGTAGGCGAATCCGTCGAGAAGCCGCTGCTCTACTACCGGGAGAACGTCTCGGGGCTGACCGTCCTGCTGGAGGCCGTGGTCGCGGCCGACGTCCGGAGCCTCGTCTTCTCCTCCTCGGCCGCGGTGTACGGCGTACCTGACGTGGAGCTCATCACCGAGGAGACTCCCTGCGCACCGATCAATCCGTACGGTGAGACCAAGCTCGCCGGGGAGTGGCTGGTCCGGGCGACCGGGAGGGCGCACTCCCTGTCCACCGGCTGTCTGCGCTACTTCAACGTGGCGGGCGCGGCCGAGCCGGAACTCTCGGACACAGGCGTCTTCAACGTCATTCCGATGTTCTTCGACCGGCTGACCCGCGGCGAGGCCCCCCGGATCTTCGGCGACGACTATCCGACGCCGGACGGGACCTGCATCCGCGACTACATCCACGTCGCCGATCTCGCCGACGCGCATCTCGCGGTGGCCCGGAGACTCGCCGAGCAGGACGGCCCCGGGGACCTGACCGTGAACATCGGCCGCGGCGAGGGCGTCTCGGTGCGCGAGCTCGCCGATCTGGTGGGCGAGGTCACCGGCCACCGGATCGAGCCGGAGACCGAGCCGCGCCGGCCCGGCGACGCGGCCAGGGCCGTGGCGTCCGCCGCACGGATGTCCGAGGACCTGGGCTGGACGGCCCGGCGCGGGGTGCGGGAGATGGTCGAGTCGGCCTGGGAGGGCTGGTGCCTGCGTCACCCCGGGGCTCTCGCCGACTGATCCGCACCTGACCACTCCACCGCCCTGACCTGCAATCGTTTCCGCAGGTCAGGGCATATGACAACGGTGTTCAGTGCCGTGTTGCCGGATACCCCCTACCCGTAGTTCACTGGGCTTCTCGGGCCGATACGGGTCCGGTTCCGCAAGACGACCGGAGGCGTCCCCATGGGGGCTGGGCACGATCACGGGCACTCGCACGGCGGGCCACCGCCCACCGGCACCGCCGCCGCCGCGTACAAGGGGCGGCTGCGGATCGCGTTGTGCATCACGCTCACCGTGATGATCCTGGAGATCATCGGTGGCCTGCTCTCCAACTCGCTCGCACTGATCGCCGACGCCGCCCACATGGCGACCGATGCGCTGGGCCTCGGCATGGCGCTGCTGGCGATCCATTTCGCCAACAAGCCGGCCGGGCTCAACCGCACCTTCGGCTATGCCCGGGCCGAGATCCTGGCCGCTCTGGCCAACTGCCTGCTGCTGCTCGGCGTGGGCAGCTATGTGCTCTACGAGGCGGTCGGGCGCTTCATCACGCCCACCGAGACGCGGGGCGGACTGACGATCGTCTTCGCCCTCGTCGGCCTCGTCGCGAACATGATCTCCCTGTCGCTGCTGGTGCGCGGGCAGAAGGACAGCCTCAATGTGCGCGGCGCCTATCTGGAGGTGCTCGCCGACGCGCTCGGCTCGGTCACCGTGCTGGTCTCGGCCGGCATCATCCTGACCACCGGCTGGCAGGCCGCCGACCCGATCGCCTCGCTGCTGATCGGCCTGATGATCGTCCCCCGTACGGTCAAGCTGCTCCGGGAGACGCTCAATGTGCTGCTGGAGGCGGCCCCCAAGGGCGTCGACATGGGCGAGGTACGGGCCCACATCACCGCCCTGCCTGGGGTGCTGGACGTCCACGACCTGCATGCCTGGACCATCACCTCGGGGATGCCGGTGCTCTCCGCCCATGTGGTGGTGCAGCAGGAGCTGCTCGACTCGATGGGGCACGAGAAGCTGCTGCACGAGCTGCAGGGCTGTCTCGGCGACCACTTCGACGTCGAGCACTGCACGTTCCAGCTGGAGCCGAGCGGGCACGCGGAGCACGAGGCCGGGCTCTGCCACTGAACGGCGATTCAGCGCGGTACCCGACCTGCCGTCCGGGCGCGGGTGTAGGGTCCTGCGCGGAGGTATACGCGCCTCCCCCTGCCTGAGAGAGGAGCTGAGGTTGATGACCGTCGCGACGGCGCCTGCCCGGCGCAGCATCCGGTCCTTCTTCAGCTCCCGGGTTCCGGGCTAGCACCCCGACTCACGCACGCCGAGTCGCCACGTTGGCCGGAACCCTCTCACTCAAGGGTTTCCCACGTTGACCGACAACGATCACGCCTCCCGTCACGAGGCGTTCTTCTCCCTGCACCACGACCTGCCCCGGCAGAGCCCCGGCTCCGACGCCACCACCCGGTGGCTGCTCGCCCGCACCGGCCGGCTGCCGCGGCGTCCGCGCGTCCTCGATCTGGGCTGCGGTCCCGGTCGTGCCACGCTGCTGCTCGCCGCCGAGGCCGGCGCCGAGGTGACGGCCGTCGACACCCATCAGCCGTTCCTCGACGAGCTGCGCGCGTCCGCCGAGGCGCGCGGGCTCGGCGACCGGATCCGTACCGTCCACGCCGACATGGGCAGGCTTTCCGGGCCGGGGACCCCGGACTTCGCGGACGCGTCGTTCGATCTGGTCTGGGCCGAGGGGTCCGCGTACATCATCGGCTTCGACACCGCGCTGCGGGACTGGAAGCGGCTGCTCGCCCCGGGCGGCTCCTTGGTGGTCAGCCACTGCGTCTGGACGACGGACGCGCCGTCGGACGAGGCGCGCGCCTTCTGGGACCAGGACGGCCCGATGCTCCCGGTGTCGGCACAGACGGCGCAGGCCGTCGCGGCGGGCTATCACGTCCTCGGGGTGCGGGTGCAGCCCGAGAGCGACTGGGACGAGTACTACGTGCCGCTCGCCGAGAAGGTCGCGGCCACCGATCCGTCGGCGCCCGGAATGGCGTGGGCGCTCGCGTCTACCCGGGAGGAACTGGCCATGCGCCGCGACCACGGTACGGAGTACGGCTATGCCACGTACGTCCTGCGCCCCGCCGACCCCCGCTGGACCACCCGGCCGGAGACGACGGCGGACATCGGTGCGGTGCACGCGGTCAATGCGGCAGCCTTCCCCACTCCGGACGAGGCCCGTCTCGTCGACGCGCTGCGCGCCGATCCGCGGGCCTGGCTGCCCGGTCTGTCCTACGTGGCACGGGAATCCGAAGGGGCCGGGGACATCGCGGCGTACGCACTGCTGACCCGGTGCCGGGTCGGTGACGCACCGGCGCTCGCGCTGGCCCCCGTGGCAACGGCCCCGGACCGTCAGCGGCAGGGCGCGGGGCAGGCGGTGGTCCGGGCCGTGCTGGACGCGGCCCGGCTGCGGGGCGAGTCGCTCGTGCTGGTGCTCGGGCATCCCGACTACTACCCGCGGTTCGGCTTCGTACCGGCGTCCCGGTACGGGATCCGGGCGGGCTTCGAGGTGCCGGACGAGGCGATGATGGCTCTGGTCCTCGACGATTCCGTGCCCGTGCCGACGGGCACGATCCAGTATCCGGCGGCATTCGGGATCTGACGTGCCGTCCGGTCCCGCCGCATCCACCAGGTGCGGCGGGACCGGACATGCCAGGACCCGAAGTGCGGACAAGCCGCTTTTGTACGGCAGACTTGAGCAGACTCGAGGGGACCGGCGCACGAGGCCGGGCACCATAGCGAAGGATGGGTATGCCGACCACACCAGCCACCGCGGCGAACAGCTCGTCGAACGGCACAGCAGAAGCGATCATGCTCGAACTGGTCGACGAGAACGGCACCACCATCGGCACGGCGGAGAAGCTCGCTGCCCACCAGGCACCCGGTCAACTGCACCGGGCGTTCTCCGTGTTCCTCTTCGACGAGCAGGGCAGACTGCTGCTGCAGCGCCGGGCGCTCGGCAAGTACCACTCCCCCGGTGTCTGGTCGAACACCTGCTGCGGGCACCCGTACCCGGGCGAGGCACCCTTCACCGCCGCCGCCCGGCGTACGTACGAGGAGCTCGGGATCTCGCCCTCGCTGCTGGCCGAGGCCGGCACCGTCCGCTACAACCACCCCGACCCGGCCTCGGGCCTGGTGGAGCAGGAGTTCAACCACCTCTTCGTCGGGATGACGCAGGCGGAACCGGATCCGGACCCGGAGGAGGTCGGTGAGACGGCGTTCGTGGCCGCCGACGAACTGGCGAAGCGGCATGCCGAGGCACCGTTCTCGGCGTGGTTCATGACGGTGCTCGATGCCGCGCGCCCGGCGATCAGGGAGCTGACCGGCCCGTCCGCGGGCTGGTAGCGGCGAACCGAACGGCGGGCGCGGGACGGGCGGAGGCGGTCAGAGGTACGGGTTCAGCGGCAGCGCGGCCCAGATGATCTTTCCGCCGCCTGCGGTGTGCTCGACATCGCAGGTGCCGCCCGCCTCGTTCGCGATCTCCCGGACCAACAGCAGCCCGCGCCCGCCCGTCTGCGCATAGTCCGTCTCCAGCGCCGTGGGCCGGTACGGGTGGTTGTCCTCGACGGAGACCCTGACCCATTCGGCGCCGACGGCCACCTCGACGGCGAGCTCCGGGGAGAGCAGCGCGGCGTGCTTCACGGCGTTGGTGACCAGCTCCGAGACGATGAGCAGCAGGCCCTGGGCGATGCCTTCGTCCATCGGCACGCCCTGGCGGTTCAGCAGATCGCGTACGGCGTGCCGGGCCTGCGGTACGGAGACGTCGACGGCCGGCGCGGTGAACCGCCAGACTCCCTCGTACGGCACGGGCCTGGCGGGGACACTCCCGCGGCTCTCCATAGTTCCCGCACCCGCTCTCGACTCGACAGTCACTGCACGTCGAAGTACAGAGTGCGGGGAGTAGTCGGCCCGGGCTGTGCTACTGAACAGAAGTCGACCTCTATCGACAGAATTTTTTTCGAATGAGTATGACAGCGTCACTTCTTGGACTGGTTCTGATCTTCTTCTGAAGGCTTGTCCGGCAGCGCCTCGGCCGACATCTGGTCCGAGACCAGCGAGACGATGCGGCGGCCACCGACCCCGATCGCGATCAGGCCCAGCCCGTCGAAGAGCAACGCCAGCGAGAAGAACAGGCCGAGCACATAGAGGCTGCTGTGCGGCCAATCGAAGAGCACCAATAGTCCCAGGAGCAGCCCGAAGGCGCCTTGCAACAGCGTCCAGCCGAACTGCGGCCCTCGCACAACGACGCTTCCCACCAGCCGGAACACCCCACCGGTCAGGAAGAGCAGCGCGGCGAACATGGTGAGCGTCTCGGCCGTGCCGTGCGGATGGCGGATCACGACGACACCTGCGGCCAGGTACAGCGCGGCGACCACGACACCGAGCCAGAAGTAGTCGGTGCCGCGGGACTGGATCGCGTGGAGCAGACCGACGAGGCCGCCGATGAGCAGCAGCCAGCCGAAAAGGAACAACGAGGTGAGCGTCGCGACCTCGGTGTAGACGAGACCGACCAGGCCTGCCACGGCAAGGAGAGCACCGAGCAGGACGAGCCCGCCGAAGCTGCGACTCAGTTTCCTGCCCTGGAGTTCGGAACCGGGCATCTGACAGCTCCTCACGGTGCGTGCCTGCTTCTCAGCCCCTTTTTGATCATAGGTTCGAACGGGACGGATAGCATCCGGCGCATGGACCGTACGGAACCGCAGCTGCAGCTCACCGTCGCGGACGGCATCGCCACCGTCGTGATCAGCAACCCGGCCAAGCGCAACGCCATGACGGCCGCCATGTGGCAGGCACTGCCCGGACTGCTGGAGCGGACGGCCGCCGACCCCTCCGTGCGCGCCCTGGTTCTGACCGGCGCCGGGGACACCTTCTGCGCGGGCGCGGACATCTCCTCGCTGCGGGACCGGGCGAGCGGCCCGTCGTACGATCCGCAGGCTCTGGCGGTGGCGGCCGAGGAGGCCCTGGCCGCCTTCCCCCGGCCGACGCTCGCCGCGGTGCGCGGCTACTGCGTGGGCGGCGGCAGCCAGCTGGCGGCCGCCTGCGATCTGCGGTTCGCCGAGGAAGGCGCTTCCTTCGGCGTCACCCCGGCCAAGCTCGGGATCGTCTACGCCGCGTCGTCGACCCGGCGGCTGGTCTCGCTGATCGGACCGGCCGCGGCAAAGCATCTGCTGTTCTCCGGCGAGTTGATCGGCACGGAACGTGCGCTGCGGACCGGACTGGTGGACGAGGTACTGCCGGCCGGCGAGCTGGACAAGCGGGTGGAGGCGTACGTACGGATCCTGGCATCGCGCTCACAGCTGACACAGGCGGCGGCGAAGGAGTTCGCCACGGGGCGGGAGGACCGGGACGCGTACTGGATGGAGCAGGCGCGCCGCAGCGGCGACACCGCGGAGGGTGTCGCCGCCTTCCTGGAGCGGCGGGCGCCACGCTTCACCTGGACGACCTGAGCGCCGGCCGTGAGCCGCCGCACATCCCGTAGGCGCGCGTCCGCAGAGTCCCGCCCGGCCCGCGGCGGGCCGCGCCCTCCGGGCGGACGGCGTCACTGTGCGGCCACCCCTCGCGGTACTTTGCGGCCACCCCCTAGTGGAGGATGAAGCGGCTCTTGGTGCGGAACTCCTCGACGAGCGCGGCCGGGGCCTTCTCCGGTGATCCCGCGTCGTACGGCGGCTGGGGGTCGTACTCCGTCAGCAGCTGTACGGCCTGGGCGTGCTCGTCCCCGGCGATCCGGCCGAGCAGGGTGAGCCCCATGTCGATGCCGGACGAGACGCCGGCGGCCGTCACGTACTTGCCGTCGATGACGACACGTTCGCCGGTCGGCTCCACTCCGAAGGTCTTGATGAGGTCCAGGGCAAGCCAGTGCGAGGTGGCGCGCCGCCCCTCCAGCAGACCGGCCGCGGCGAGCAGCAGCGAACCGGTGCAGACGGAGGTCGTCCAGGTGCTGGCCGCATCCGCGGCGCGCAGCCAGCCGAGCAGCGTCTCGTTCTCCATCTGGGCGCTCTGGCCGGGGCCGCCGGGGACGATCACCACATCCGGGGCGGGTACGTCGGCGAGGGTGCGATCGGCGACGAGCGCGAGGGTGCCGCTGTCGTTGCGCACGGGGCCCTTCCGCTCGGCGACGAAGACGGTCTCGGCGCCGGGGGTGCGGGAGAGGATCTCGTAGGGGCCGACGGCGTCGAGTGCCGTGAAGCGGTCGAAGAGGACGATGGCGATCTGCATGGTGTTCCTTTCAGTTGACTCTGGTGCTCGTGCTGGTCAGGGGCTGGGGGCGGAAGCGGCGCCGGTATTCGGCGGGGGCGGTGCCGAGGGCCTTGACGAAGGCGCGGCGCATCGCCTCCGGGGTGCCGTAGCCGCAGGTCCGCGAGATCCCGGCGACCCCGTCGGTGGTGTCCTCCAGGAGCCGTCTGGCGTGTTCGAGCCGGACACGGTCGACGTACCGGCCCGGGGTCATACCCGTCTCGGTCCGGAAGGCGCGGGCGAAGTGGCGGGGTGAGAGGCGGGCGCGGGCGGCGAGCGCCTCGACGGAGAGGTCGTCGCCGGGGTGCTCGGTGATCCAGTGCTGGACCTCTCGCAGCGGTTCGCGGCCCGCGGTCTGTGCGGTGAGCTGGGCGCTGAACTGGGCCTGGTTCCCTGGTCTGCGCAGAAAGACCACAAGGTGGCGGGCGACGGTGAGCGCCACCTGCCTGCCGAAGTCCTCCTCGACGAGAGCGAGGGAGAGATCGATGCCCGCGGTGACACCGGCGGAGGTGGCCAGCTTCCCGTCGCGTACGAAGATCGGGTCCGGGTCGACCTCGACGGCCGGGTAGGCGCGGGCGAGGTGCTCGGCGACCACCCAGTGGGTGGTCACCCGGTGCCCGTCCAGCAGTCCGGCGGCGGCGAGCAGCAGAGCTCCCGTGCAGACCGAGACCAGCCGTTCGGCGCGCGGGGCATGGGTGCGCAGCCAGTCGACGAGTGCCGGATCGGGGTGACGGGTGCCCTGACCGCCGGGGACGAGGAGCGTGTGGGGCGGTTCGGCGTCGGCGAGGCTGCCGTCCGGAACGAGGGTGAGTCCGACGCTCGTGCGGACCGGTGCGCCGTCGAGGGAGGCGGTGCGGAGTCCGTACGTGACGTCCGGGAAGCGGGAGGCTCCGGCGAAGACCTCCATGGGCCCGGTCACGTCGAGGCTCTGGACGCCGTCGAAGAGGACGACGAGTACGGATCGCTGCGTCATGTCTGCCATCCTGGACGGCCGCGAAGAGGGCCGCAATGACGAAGAACCCACCTTTCCTGCCATGCGGGTCCCGGGTGAAATTGGGCGTGGCCACAGGGTTATGGAACGTACCGACCAGTCCGTAACGTGCGGGCATGAGTACTCTGCCGCCGCGCGCCGGACGCCGCTGCCACAACGCCATCAACCCGCTGCACTCGACGGTCTACTTCTCCCCCGACCTCGGCAAGGAGCTCGGAGAGCTCGGCATCCACGACTCGAACGCCGCCTACTTCGCCGCACGCGGAGCAGCGCTCGGCGCCGTCGGACCAGGCACGGTCACCGCCACCTTCTACAACTTCAACCACGAACTCATCGCCCGGCACATCCCCGCGCTGTGGTCCGTCGCCTCACCGCAGGCGGTCCTGGACGCCCGGCTGCGGGCCGCGGACACGACGCTGCGCCGGCTGCTCGGCCCGGAGATCATCGAATCCCCCGAGCTGGCCGAGGCCGCGGAGCTGGCGCTGCGCGCCGCCGAGGCGTGCACGCGACACGCCCGGCCGCTCTACGCCGCCCACGCCGATCTGCCGGTGCCGGAGCAGCCGCATCTGGCGTACTGGCACGCCGGGACGCTGCTGCGCGAACACCGCGGTGACGGCCATATCGCCGCGCTCCTCGCCGCCGGTCTCGACCCGGTCGAGGCCCTGGTCAGCCACACCGCGACCGGTAAGGGAATGTCCCCGCGCTGGGTGCTCGCCACCCGCGGCTGGCACCGCACGGACTGGGAGGACGCGGCCGATCGGCTGCGGGGGCGCGGACTCCTGGACGGCGAGGGCGAGTTGACGGAGGCGGGTGTCGCCCTGCGGGCGGAGCTGGAGGACACCACGGACCGGATGGATCTGGCACCGTACGAGCATCTGGGAGCGGAGGGCGTGGAGCGGCTCACCGAACTGGCGCGCGGATTCCTCCTCACGGCGGTTTCTGCGGGCGCGTTCCCGGCCGATCTGATGGGCAAGGGCTGATCCCGCCGACCCGCCGACCGGCGGACAAGTGGGGTGGTCGGGCGACACGGCGCCCGGCCACCCGGCACAATGCAGACGGAAGGGGCCCCGCCCCGGTAAGCACAGCCAGTACAGCCCAGCACAGCCAGTACGAGAAGGCGAGTCGGTAGAACCGTGACGACGTCCATCGAAGGCAGGATCGCCGAGGAGCTCGGCGTACGCGAGCGGCAGGTGAAGGCGGCCGTAGAGCTGCTCGACGGCGGGTCGACCGTGCCGTTCATCGCGCGCTACCGCAAGGAAGCGACCGAGATGCTCGACGATGCGCAGCTGCGCACGCTCGAGGAGCGGTTGCGGTACCTGCGGGAACTGGAGGACCGGCGGGCGGCGATCCTCGACTCCGTACGCGAACAGGGCAAGCTCGACGAGGCCCTGGAGGCGCAGATCCGGGCCGCCGACACCAAGGCGCGGCTCGAGGACATCTATCTGCCGTTCAAGCCGAAGCGGCGGACGAAGGCACAGATCGCCCGGGAAGCAGGGCTCGAACCGCTCGCCGACGGCCTGCTGGGCGACCCGTCCGTCGAACCGCTCGCCGCTGCCGCCGCCTTCGTCGACGCCGGCAAGGGTGTCGCGGACGCCGCCGCGGCTCTGGAGGGCGCCCGTGCCATCCTCACCGAGCGGTTCTCGGAGGACGCCGACCTGATCGGCGAGCTGCGTGAGCGCATGTGGTCGCGCGGGCGGCTGGCCGCGAAGGTGCGGGACGGCAAGGAGGAGGCGGGCGCGAAGTTCGCCGACTACTTCGACTTCGCCGAGCCGTTCACCGCACTGCCCTCGCACCGGGTCCTCGCGATGCTCCGGGGCGAGAAGGAGGACGTGCTCGACCTGGTCCTGGAGCCGGAGGAACCCTCTCAGACACCGGGCCCTTCGACGTACGAGAACATGGTCGCCCGCCGTTTCGGCGTGGCCGACCGGGGCCGCCCGGGCGACAAGTGGCTCGGCGACACGGTGCGGTGGGCGTGGCGGACCCGAATCCTCGTCCACCTCGGTATCGATCTGCGGCTGCGGCTGCGGACGGCGGCGGAGGACGAGGCGGTACGGGTCTTCGCGTCGAACCTGCGCGATCTGCTGCTCGCCGCACCGGCCGGCACGCGGGCCACACTGGGGCTCGACCCCGGTTTCCGTACGGGTGTGAAGGTGGCCGTCGTCGACGCGACCGGCAAGGTCGTCGCGACCGACGTCATCTACCCGCACGTCCCGGCGAACAAGTGGGACGAGTCCCTGGCCAAGCTGGAGCGGCTGGCGAAGGAGCACTCCGTCGATCTGATCGCGATCGGCAACGGCACGGCGTCCCGCGAGACGGACAAGCTCGCGGGTGAACTGTGCGAGAGGCACCCGGAGCTGAAGCTCACCAAGGTGATGGTGTCCGAGGCGGGCGCCTCGGTGTACTCGGCCTCCGCCTTCGCCTCGCAGGAACTCCCCGACATGGACGTGTCGCTGCGTGGTGCGGTGTCGATCGCCCGGCGTCTGCAGGACCCGCTGGCCGAGCTCGTGAAGATCGACCCGAAGTCGATCGGTGTCGGCCAGTACCAGCACGACCTGTCCGAAGTGAAGCTGTCGCGCTCACTCGACGCGGTCGTCGAGGACTGTGTGAACGGCGTCGGCGTCGACGTCAACACCGCGTCGGCCCCGCTGCTCTCGCGGGTCTCCGGCATCGGCTCGGGTCTCGCCGAGAACATCGTCGCGCACCGGGACACGAACGGGCCGTTCCGGTCCCGGAAGGCGCTGAAGGACGTGGCGCGGCTGGGCCCGAAGGCGTACGAGCAGTGTGCGGGCTTCCTCCGGATCCGGGGAGACGACCCGCTCGACGCGTCGAGCGTGCACCCGGAGGCGTACCCGGTGGTGCGGCGGATGGCGAAGACGGTGGGCGGGGATGTCGCGTCGCTGGTCGGCAACTCCGGTGTGCTGCGGTCGCTGCGGGCGGACGACTTCGTGGACGAGAAATTCGGGCTGCCGACGGTCACGGACATCCTGAAGGAGCTGGAGAAGCCGGGTCGCGACCCGCGGCCCGCGTTCAAGACGGCCACCTTCAAGGAGGGCGTCGAGAAGATCGGTGATCTGGCCCCCGGGATGGTGCTGGAGGGGGTCGTCACGAATGTCGCCGCGTTCGGGGCGTTCGTGGACGTCGGTGTCCACCAGGACGGTCTGGTGCACGTGTCGGCAATGTCGAAGACCTTCGTGAAGGATCCGCGGGATGTCGTGAAGCCGGGCGACATCGTGAAGGTGAAGGTGATGGACGTCGACATTCCGCGGAAGCGGATCTCGTTGACGCTGCGGCTGGACGACGAGACGTCGGAGGGACAGTCGTCGTCACAGGGCGGTGGGACGAAGCGGGAGCGGGGCGGCCAGGGCGGTCGGCCGCCGCGGCAGCGGCAGGGCCAGGGTCAGGGCGGTCAGGACCGTGACCGGCGCGGTGGCGGTGGTGGCGGCTCTGCGCGTCAGGCGCCGGCGCCGGTGAACAGCGCCATGGCGGATGCGTTGCGGCGGGCGGGGCTGGCGGATCCGAAGCAGGGCGGAAGGAAGCACTGACGGTGGGGGCGGGTGAGGGCGGTCCGCTGCGCGGCTGCCCCCCCCACCCGCCCCTTCCCGAATTTTCGGTCCAAGAGGCCGCGCACATAGGTGGGGCGGCCTCTAAATCGCCCGACGGGCTCGGTCTTTCGCCTGCTCGGGCTTGACTGGGTCAGGCCTCGGTCAGCTTGCCGTCGGCCACCTCGACGCGCCGCGTCGTGCGCACCGCCTCCAGCATCCTTCGGTCGTGCGTGACCAGCAGCAGCGTCCCCGTGTACGAGTCGAGCGCCGACTCCAACTGTTCGATCGCGGGCAGGTCGAGGTGGTTCGTCGGCTCGTCCAGGACCAGGAGGTTCACGCCCCGGCCCTGGAGAAGGGCGAGGGCCGCCCGGGTCCGTTCGCCCGGGGAGAGGGTCGTGGCGGGCCGCATCACATGGTCCGCGCGCAGCCCGAACTTGGCGAGCAGCGTGCGGACCTCGACCGGCTCGGTCTCCGGGACGGCTGCGCAGAACGCCTCCAGCAGGGTCTCCGAGCCGTGGAACAGCTTCCGTGCCTGGTCCACCTCGCCCACCACCACGCCCGAGCCGAGCATCGCATGGCCCGAGTCCAGCGGCAGGCGGCCGAGCAGCGCCGCGAGGAGAGTGGACTTGCCGGCTCCGTTGGCGCCGGTGATCGCCACCCGGTCCGCCCAGTCGATCTGCAGCGACGCCGGCCCGAACGCGAAGTCGCCGCGCACGACCTGCGCCTCGCGGAGCGTGGCGACGACCGATCCGGAGCGCGGGGCCGTGGCGATCTCCATCCGCAGCTCCCACTCCTTGCGCGGCTCCTCGACGACATCGAGCCGTTCGATCATGCGCTGCGTCTGCCGGGCCTTCGCGGCCTGCTTCTCACTCGCTTCGCTGCGGAACTTGCGGCCGAGCTTGTCGGAGTCGGTGGCCTTGCGGCGGGCGTTCCTGACGCCCTTGTCCATCCAGCCGCGCTGCATCTGGGCGCGGCCTTCGAGGGCAGAGCGCTTGTCGGCATACTCCTCGAACTCCTCGCGGGCATGCCTGCGGGCCCGGTCGCGCTCCTCCAGATAGGCCGCGTACCCACCGCCGAAGAGGTTGATCTGCTGCTGGGCGAGATCGAGTTCGAGGACCTTGGTGACCGTACGCATCAGGAACTCGCGGTCGTGGCTGATGACGACGGTGCCGGCGCGCAGCCCGGAGACGTACCGCTCCAGTCGCTCCAGTCCGTCCAGGTCCAGATCGTTGGTGGGCTCGTCGAGGAGGAAGACGTCGTACCGCGACAGAAGCAGCGAGGCGAGTCCGGCGCGGGCGGCCTGGCCGCCCGAGAGCGCGGTCATCGGCAGGTCGAGGCCCACGGTCAGACCGAGGTCGGCGGCGACCTCCTCGGCGCGCTCGTCGAGGTCGGCGCCGCCGAGGGCCAGCCAGCGTTCGAGGGTTTCGGAGTACGCGTCGTCCGCCCCCGGTGCCCCGTCGACGAGGGCCTGGGTGGCGGCGTCCATCGCCGTCTGGGCGTCGGCGACGCCGGTCCGGCGGGCGAGGAAGTCCCGTACGGTCTCGTCCTGGCGGCGCTCCGGCTCCTGCGGGAGGTGACCGACGGTGGCGGTGGGCGGGGAGAGCCGCAGCTCACCCTCCTCCGGCCGGTCGAGCCCGGCGAGCAGCCGGAGCAGGGACGATTTTCCGGCTCCGTTGACTCCGACGAGACCGATCACGTCACCGGGTGCGACGACGAGATCGAGACCGGCGAAGAGAGTGCGGTCGCCGTGTCCGGCGGCGAGGTCCTTGGCGACGAGAGTGGCAGTCATCAGGGTGTCGATCCTAATCGGCGGACGGCTTCGCTCTCGACGGGTGTCAAAGAAGCCGGCGGGGGCTCCGGGTCGCAGTTCCGCGCGAGTGCGGGTGCGGATCACGAGGGCGGGCCCGCGCAGGTCGCCGCTCATCGGACGACGCGCCCTCGGGCACCCGGTCCGGGATGGGGTATCCCCTGCTCGAACGGAGTTAAGAGCTTGGGGAAGGACGGCACCGCCCCGACACGACCGGAGCGATCGTGTCGGGCATCGGACCGTCCAGGCCGGACCACGTGACCGGGGGCGTGAGGGAACCCGCCCACCCACAACGGACCGGCCCCCTGGAGAGCCGTCACCGAGCGGGACGCGAACGCGGGAACCCAGCACATCCAACACGGTTCGGGATGCGCCCAGTACGCAGCAGTGGGCCCAGGACTCACTCACGCACACTGGCTAGTGCCGCGACCGGCAAGGTTTGCCCGTCAAGGAGCGGCGGCCGGTGCGTGTGATCGCAAGGCAGCCGGAAGCCCTTGTAGCGGAGCTACCTGGGCTTTTGGCCAACGCCGCGAGCGCGCGTGCCGGCCGCCGCGACGGGGCAAACCTTGCCGGTCGCGGCACTAGGAACGGTCACCACTGACCTGGACTTTCCGTTAGCGTCCGGCCATGAGCGACACACGGGCAGAGGTGACGGGGCGGACGGACGTGCCGGACGTGATCGTGGTGGGTGGTGGGATCAGCGGGCTGACCACGGCCTTGGTGCTGGCCGAGCGCGGCCACCGGGTGCGGGTCTGGTCACGGGAGCCGGCTGCGGCAACGACGTCGGCGGTGGCGGGGGCGTTGTGGTGGCCGTACCGGATCGAGCCGGAGGAGCTGGTCGGCGACTGGTCGCTGACATCGCTCCGGAGATACGAGGAGCTGGCCGGGCGCCCGGGCAGGACGGGGGTGCGGCTGGTCTCCGGTCTGCACGGGGGCGAGCGACTCGCCGCTCTCGGTTCGTGGGCCGGGCAGTTGAAACACGTGACCGAGGTCGCGGAGGGGCTGCGGGTCCGGCTGCCGTTGATCGACATGCCGGTACATCTGAGCTGGCTGGAGCAGCAGTTGGCGGCGGCCGGTGGCGTTGTCGAGCGGCGTACCGTCACCTCGTTCGACGAAGCCGCTGCCGAGGCGTCGATGGTGGTCAACTGCACCGGTCTCGGGGCGCGCGAACTGGTCCCCGATGCCGGGGTGCGCCCGGTCCGCGGCCAGCTGGTGCTGGTGGAGAACCCGGGGATCGAGGAGTGGTTCGCCGAGGCGGACCCCGCCTCGGACGCGACGACGTACTTCTTCCCGCAGCCCGGGAGGCTGGTTCTCGGCGGCACGGCCGAGGTGGACGACTGGAGCACGGTGCCCGACCCCCGTACCGCCGCGGAGATCGTGGCCCGGTGTGCCCGGATCCGGCCGGAGATCGCGGAGGCGCGGGTCATCGGGCACCTGGTGGGTCTGCGTCCCGCACGCGACACCGGTGTGCGGATCGGGGCCGAACCGCTGCCGGGCGGCGGGCGGTTGGTGCACAACTACGGGCACGGGGGTGCGGGGGTGACGGTGGCCCTGGGCTGCGCGCGGGCGGCGGCCGATCTCCTGTCCTGAACCGGGCCGCGGGGCGGGGGCGCGGGCGGCCCGGCGGCGGGCGGCCAGGGCGCCGGGGCCTCAGTCGGGCGGCGGGGACGTCTATCTGTACTGAACCGCCATGAGCCGGTGCCGTCCTCACTTCGTGGAGGCCGTCGGGGTGTGCGGGACGGCGTTGCTCGCCTCAGGCATCAGCGGTGCCGGGTGACCACGCCGTCGGCGTAGCCAGACGTACAGCACCAGGATCGGCAGCAGCAGTCCGACGACCGTGAGGTCGAGGAACGCTGTGAAGCTGTCGATGTGCCTGACCAGCCAGGCGAAGTTCTGCCCGAAGAAGCCGACCACGAAGGACAACGGAAGGAACACGGTCGCGATGATCGTGAGCCGCTCCATCGTGGCGCTCTGTTGGAGGTTGATCTTGTTCTGCTCGACGGAGACCACCGCGATGTTCGCCTCCAGGACGGTGGTCAGCAGGTCGCGCTGGGCGGCGACCTCCTCGTTGACCAGCAGCAGATGATCGTGAACGTTGTGGAAGTACGGCAGGAGCTCGGCCGGGTACTTGCCGGGCTGCAGCTGCCGGGAGAGCACGGCGAGCAGCGGGTGCACGGCGCGGTAGAAGTCGGTGACCTCACGACGCAGGAAGTAGATCCGTTCGGTCGGTGCGACCACCCCGGAGAACACCGTGGCCTCGATCTGCTCGATGTCGTGGTCGAGTTCCGCAACGACCGGCGCGTAGCTGTCGACGACCTGGTCGAGGATGGCCCACAGGGTTGAGGCGGTACCGGCCCGCAGCAGCTCGGAGCGGCGTTCGAGCCGGGCGCGGGCGCCGTGAAGCTCGCTGGCGATGCCCTGGCGAACAGTGATCACGAAGTGTTCCGCGAGGAAGACGCTGATCTCGCCGGTGTCGATCTCCTCGCGCTCGTCGTCGTAGCGAGCGGTGCGCAGGATGATCAGCTCGGTGCCGTCCTCATACCGCTCTGCCTTCGGCCGGAGGTGGGAGGTCCGGGCATCCTCGACGGCGAGCTCGTGCAGTCCGAAGCACTCGCGCACGTTGTCCATTTCCTCCTGGCCGGGCTCGAAGAGGCCCAGCCAGACGAAGCCGCCCTGCCTGCAGCGGGCGGCGGCCTGCTCCAGTGGCATCGGACCCTCCTGCTGCCGGAGCCCGTCGCGGTAGTGCGCGCAGTCGACGATCATGGCGTTCCTCCTCGCGTCCGGCCGACGTGCACCGCCGCTCGCCCACCGACGGCGCCCGCCGTGGCTGCCCTACATCCATGGTTGCCTCCGACCGGTCACAGCGCAGGACGGTGGGGGCTGGGCGCTCGTCTCGACCAGCACTTCACCACACGGGCAGGCGCTGATTCGGAGTGCCCCGGGGGTCAGCGCGCGCTTGCGTCTCCGGCCCACAAACGCTGAGCTGGCCGTCTCCTGCACGGCCAGCCTGTTTCGCGGCACGAGGGGAGCACAGGATGGCCGCCTCCGCTCCTGCGGGCTCCAGGGCCGGCGGCACGGCGCGGCGGCGCCTGCGCGCGTGGAAGCCGGAGGGCTTGGCCGATATCGCCGAGCATCACCCGCAAACCCGCCCTGACCAGCTAGTATCCTGCGCCTCAAATGGCGACTCTAAGTATGTAGAGTGTTTGTATGTCGCCTTCTGGTCCGCGTGCTGTGGAGATCGTTCTGTCGGGTGAGGAGCGTGCCGAGTTGTCGCGGTGGGCTGCCGGGGCGGTGGCTCCCAGGCTCGCGGAGCGAGCTCGGATGGTG
>NZ_JBFBCG010000076.1:0-33318 GCF_040683105.1 Streptomyces sp. NPDC051020
GCGGTGGTGTCGGTGACGGACCAGTCCGGTGAGGCGCGGTATCCGTCGTTCAAGGGGATCATGGCGGCGAAGAAGAAGCCGGTTCAGTCCCTGGACCTGGAGGACCTGGAGATCGAGGCGGACGAGGTGGGTCTGGCGGGTGCGTGGACCGCGGTGGATTCCGCGGCGCCGCGTCCGGCCCGCACGGCGGGCACGATCGTCAAGGACGAGGGCGAGGGCGGCAAGCAGCTCGCGGCGTTCCTCGCGGAGCAGAAGTTCATCTAGGGCGTGTTTCGAAAGTCCCGTCTGCCGGGCGGCGTCTGGCACGCACGCTCGCTGCGTTGTCGGGCCCGCCCCGATACGCCCAGTATCGGGGCGACCCTCCGCCTTGCGATCGCACGCACCAGACGCCGCCCGGCCCGCCCTACGGGCGGACGACGCTCCTTTCGAAACACGCCCTAGCGGCCCAGGTACTTCGGCTTCGCCTTGTCCAGGAACGCCTGCACCGCGATGGCGTGGTCCTCGGAGGCGCCCGCCTTGGTCTGGAGTTCGTCCTCCTTCTCCAGCGTCTCGCTCAGCGTGTGGCCGGCGCCGTAGGCCAGCGACGCCTTGAGCGCGGCGTACGCCACCGTCGGGCCGTCCGCCAGCTTGCGGGCCACTGCCAGGGCCTCCGCGGCGAGATCGGCCGCGGGCACCAGTCTGTTCACGATGCCCAGCTCGTACGCGTCCTGCGCCGAGATCGAACGCGGGAAGAGCAGCAGGTCGGCTGCGCGGCTCTGGCCGATCAGCCGGGGCAGCGTCCACGAGACACCTGAGTCGGCGGTGAGGGCGACCCCGGCGAACGAGGTGTTGAACGACGCGCTGTCGGCGACCACCCGGTAGTCGCAGGCGAGCGCGAAGCCGAAGCCCGCGCCGGCGGCGACCCCGTTCACCCCGGCGACGACCGGCTTCTCCATCTCGGTGATCGCCCGCACGACGGGGTTGTAGTGCTCCTGCACGGTGCTCAGCGCATTGCCCGAACCCGACTCTCGGATGGCGGTCAGCGTGGCGACGTGTTCCTTGAGGTCCTGGCCGACGCAGAAGGCGCGCGAGCCGGCCGCCGTGAGCAGAACCGCCCGGACAGCGGTATCGGCCGCGGCCGACTGCAGCGCGTCACGGAGGGCCACCTTGGCGGCTGTGTTCATGGCGTTCATCGCGTCGGGACGGTTGATCGTGATCGTTGCGAGTCCGTCCGTCACTTCGTAGAGCACGGTGTCGGCCACGTGGTCCGCCATGTGATGTCCCCTCTGCGCCTCGGGCAATGCCTGTCCAGGCAAGCATGGCCGACATCACCGAGGGGAAGCATGTGACCTGCGTCTAACAATTGCGCCCCGATGGAGGGGCGAAGGCGACGGAGTATCGCAGTCGGATCGCCGAATTGGGTGGTTTTGCGAGAGCGCGTTGCGCAAGCGATGCAGACCGATGTTGGTCACGGGGGTCTGTGATGCGGGATAATGGCCTGGAAGCAATGTGTTCGATGCCGGTGAGACAGCGCCTGTCATGGGGCCGCCGGTTGTTATGAGCTGGTTTCAGGAAGGGGAACGAGCATGGCGGCCATGAAGCCGCGGACGGGCGACGGCCCGCTCGAGGTGACAAAGGAGGGGCGGGGCATCGTCATGCGCGTTCCGCTCGAAGGCGGCGGTCGGCTTGTTGTGGAGCTGACTCCGGACGAGGCCGATGCACTCGGCGACGCCCTCAAGAAGGTCGTCGGCTGACGCAGAGGCGCCCACACTTCATCACTGCCCCGGCACGGGTCCGTGCCGGGGCAGTGATGCGTTCGGAACAAGCCCGTCGAAGAGGTTCCCGGCCCTTCGAGGCTGTGGGGAGGCCGGGGGAGACCGACGACGCCCGGCCGTTTTGGCGAGGGGCACGGAACGACGAACGGTCACCCACGCCGGACGGCGCAGAGCAACCCGTCGCCCACCGGCAACAACGTAGCCATCAGCTCCTGGCTCTCCCGCACCGCCCGCAACAGCTCCCGCAGCCGCAGTACCTCCGCCGGCTGTGCCGCGGAGTCGACGGTACGGCCGTCCGCGAAGACGCCCTCGAAGCAGACCAGACCGCCAGGTCGCAGCAGGCGCAACGATTCAGCGAGGCAGTCCAGGCTCTCCAGCCGGTCGCCGTCGCAGAACACGAGGTCGTATCCGCCGTCCGCGAGCCGCGGAAGCACGTCGAGGGCGCGGCCGGGGATGAAACGGGCCCGATTGGCCGCGAACCCCGAAGCCCGGAAGGCCTGGCGGGCGAACTGCTGCCGCTCCGGCTCGGGATCGACCGTGGTCAGCACCCCGTCCGGCCGCATCCCCTGCAGCAGATAGATGCCGGACACGCCGGTTCCGGTGCCGATTTCGGCCACCGCCTTGGCGTCGGTCGTGGCAGCGAGCAAGCGCAGCGCGGCGCCGGTGCCCGGTGACACCGAGCGGAGCCCTGCCTCCCGGGCCCGGTCTCTGGCCCAGCGCAGTGCTTCGTCCTCGGCGACAAAGGCGTCGGCGAACGCCCAGCTCGTCTGCCGGTTGGCGGTAATGACCCTCTCCTGTCCCCGTAGTTGGCGCAACGGTGACTGTATCCGCTGTACCCGGGAACCCGCAGATGGGACCGGGCGTTGGGAAAGGGCAGGGGAAAGCCCATGGATCCGGTCCGCAGACCGGGCCCCGGATCATGGGCCGGCGGGTTCCCGGGGATGATCCCGGCCCCAGCAGAAAAAAAGGTTTATCCGGAGCTAACGGGCGAGGTGGCTATGGTAGGGACTCCACTGGACACCACCAGAGCCGACAGGGGAGGTGCGGCTGCGCCTGTGGATCGGGGACGAGTGCTGTGGCGCTTTCTCAGGTCGGCGGGTGAGCCGAAATCCGTGACCAAGATTGCTGACCGTTCTTCCAACGACTCCGCACCGACCGCGACCTTTGCCTCAGATGCGGACTCCCAGGCGTGGATGCCGCCCTCATGGGAAGAGATCGTCAGCACGCACAGCGGTCGTGTCTACCGCCTTGCCTACCGTCTGACGGGAAACCAGCACGATGCCGAGGACCTCACTCAGGAGGTCTTCGTCCGGGTGTTCCGTTCGCTGTCGACCTACACACCCGGCACCTTCGAGGGCTGGCTGCACCGCATCACGACCAACCTGTTCCTGGACATGGTCCGCCGTAAGCAGCGGATCCGTTTCGACTCCCTCGGTGACGACGCCGCCGAGCGGCTGCCGAGCCGTGAGCCGTCCCCGCAGCAGGCCTTCAACGACACCCACTTCGACGCGGACGTACAGCAGGCGCTGGACACCCTTGCGCCCGAATTCCGTGCCGCAGTCGTGCTCTGCGACATCGAGGGACTTTCGTACGAGGAGATCGCCGCGACCCTCGGCGTGAAGCTCGGTACCGTGCGCAGCCGTATTCACCGCGGCCGCTCGCACCTGCGCAAGGCTCTGCAGCACCGCTCTCCCGAGGCCCGCGCCGAGCAGCGCTCGCTGGCGGGAGCTGTGGTGGCAGTGGAGGGCGGGACGGCGTGAGTGGTACAGGTCCGACCCCTGCGGAACAGCACCTGGGGGACCGCCTTGCCGCGCTCGTCGACGGTGAGCTCAAACATGACGCCCGCGAGCGGGTGCTCGCCCATCTCGCGACCTGCGTGAAGTGCAAGGCCGAGGCTGCCGCCCAGCGGCGGCTGAAGAGTGTCTTCGCACAGTCCGCCCCGCCGTCGCCGTCCGAGGGGTTCCTCGCCCGGCTGCAGGGCCTTCCCGGGGGACCGGGCGGTGACGACGACCGCCAAGGAAGACCATTTGGCGGCTCCGGGCGGTTCGCCGACGGACTTTTCCCGGTGATGCAGCCCCCCGGCAGCCGCACCGATTCGCCTTCGGGAAAGTCGCCGCTGGACCGTTTCGGCTACCTCGGGACGCCGCACGGCTCACCGGCCGTGCTTCCGGCCGACGGATCGCGTTCGGCGTTCCGGATCCATGAGGTGGGCCGGGAGGGGGACCGGTCGCCGTGGCGCGGCCGCAGGTTCGCCTTCGCGGCTGCCAGCGCCGTCTCGCTGGCAGCCATCGCGCTGGGTGGCGCCCTGCCGACAGGCGCGGGTCCCGGCGCCGCGACCCGCGCCGAGGGCGCCGAAAACAACGTGACCCCGCTCGACGCCGCCGCGCGGGCCGAGAGCGGCAGCGTGACCAGCCGTCGCGGTGGCAGCAGCCTCGGCACGTCTGGCGGGTTCGGCGATGGTTTCATGACCGATCCCCTGGCTCAGCCGCCGAATACCGCGGCACCCGTCCCCGCCCTGTTCGGCACCGGCCGGCTCACGGCCAACCCCTTCGCCGCGGCGGTACTGACGGATGTGTCCGCGTCCCCCCTGATACGACCGACCGCCACCAGCCAGCTGTTCACGCACGCGCTCGGAAGCGGCCGGAACCCCGTTTCCCCCACGCCCTCGCCGACCGCGTCCTGGACACCCACGTCGGCGGCCGCCCTGCCCACCTCCGTCGATCGCCGTCTGCCGCTTTCCGCCCAGCGCTGACGGGGGTCTGCGCAGTGATTCGTAAACCTGGTTGAATCCACGGAGGAATTCCGGGAGGGACGTCCTTTCGGGCGCGTGCAGAGGCCAGTTGTGGCGGTTGCGGGGAGAGCATGGACGACGGGAAGCCCACCGGGCCGAAGGCGAAGTGGTGGAGCCGCCCCACTGCGGGGCGCGCCACCGCATCAGCGCCGCCGGAGGCTCCTGCCCCGGCGGAGGACGTGCGGCCCGTGGGCACACCGGCCGGTGACCCGGACACCGGAGTCGTGGCAGACGCGAGCCCGGCGCCCGTACTCCACGCCCAGCCCGCACCGCCCGAGCCCGTGACACCCGCACCGGTGACGCCCGAGCCCGGGGTGCAGGCACCCGCGGCGACGGCCCAAGCGCCGGTGCCTGCGGCGAAGCCGTTGCACGAGCCCGATGAGTACAGCACCCCGCCGTACGGCGGCCCCGGCCCCTGGGCGCCCGCACCACCCGTACAGCGCCCGGTGCCGACACCGGCGCACGGCACTCCCGTACCGCCGCCCTACGCAGGCACCGGCACGAACGGCGCAGGCATGCCCACGGCCCCCGCGCCCCTCCCGGGCCCTGCCCCGGCCTTCACACCCCCGCCCCAGCCGCCACAGTCCTCACAGTGGTCGCAGTACGACCCCTGGGGTGCGCCCCAGCAGCCGCTGACCCAGCCCGGCCCCCCGCTGGGGTCGGACGGCGGGCGCAGCAAGAGCCGACGTGGCTCCCTGCTCGTCGGCGCACTGCTGCTCGCCCTGGTGGCGGGCGGCATCGGCGGCGGCATCGGTGCCTACGTCGAGCGCAACGGCGGTCTGACCACGGTCGAGCTTCCGCAGGCCGCGAAGAACAGCGGCGGCCGCGCCCCCGACAGCGTCGCGGGCATCGCCGCCAGCGCCCTGCCCAGTGTGGTCACCCTCCATGTCAGCGGCACCACCGAATCCGGCACCGGCACCGGCTTCGTCCTCGACAAGTCGGGCCACATCCTCACCAACAACCATGTCGTCGCCCCGGCCGGCTCCTCCGGTTCCATCACGGTGACGTTCAGCGGCGGCGAGACCGCGCGCGCCGAGGTCGTCGGCAAGGACAGCGGCTACGACCTGGCCGTGGTCAAGGTCACCGGCGTCTCCGGACTCCAGCCACTGCCGCTGGGCAATTCCGACAATGTGCAGGTCGGCGACCCGGTGGTGGCCATCGGCGCCCCCTTCGACCTGTCCAACACCGTCACCTCCGGCATCATCAGCGCCAAGGACCGGCCGATCACCGCGGGCGGCGAGAAGGGCGACGGCAGCGACATCAGCTACGTCGACGCGCTGCAGACCGACGCCCCGATCAACCCGGGCAACTCCGGGGGCCCGCTCGTCGACACCGACGCCCATGTCATAGGCATCAACAGCGCCATCCGCGCCGCCGACAACAGTTCGTCGACCGAGGGCGGCCAGGCAGGTTCCATCGGCCTCGGCTTCGCCATCCCGATCAACCAGGGCAAGCGGGTCGCCGAGGAGCTGATCAACACCGGTAGAGCCACGCACCCGGTGATCGGTGTGACCTTGGACATGAAGTACACCGGTGACGGTGCCAAGGTCGGTGCGAAGGGCGCCGCGGGCAAGCCCGCGGTGACACCCGGCGGTCCCGGGGCGAAGGCCGGCATCAGGCCGGGCGACATCATCACCGAGGTGGACGGGCAGCGGGTGCACAGCGGCGAGGAGCTGATCGTGAAGATCCGTGCGCACCGGCCGGGTGACCGACTGGACCTCGGTCTGACCCGCGGTGGTAAAGACCTGTCCATGACTTTGGTCCTGGGGTCGGCAACCGGCACCTGACGGCCGTGGGACGCTACCGCGCGGACAGTTCGGCCGGGTACCGTTGGCCGGGCCCGGACCTCATCCGACCTGGGCTCGGGGAACACGAGGAGCAACAAGGTGTTCAATGACATAGGCGCACTCGAGCTGGTGACGCTCGTGGTCCTCGCCGTGCTGATCTTCGGACCGGACAAGCTGCCCAAGGTCATCCAGGACGCCTCACGCTTCATCCGCAAGATCCGTGAGTTCTCCGAGAGCGCCAAGGAAGACATCCGTACGGAGCTCGGCCCGGAGTTCAAGGACTTCGAGTTCGAGGACCTCAACCCGAAGACGTTCGTCCGCAAGCAGCTCATGGACGGAAACGACGATCTCGGGCTGAAGGAGATCCGCGAGAGCTTCGACCTCCGTAAGGAGATGGCCGAGGTCACCGACGCGGTCCACGGTCGCGAGAGCGCGTCCAAGGACTCCGCGGGCGGCGTGTCGGGCAGCGCGGCGGTCACTGCGGCGAACGGCTCCCCGGGCGCCCCCGACCTGCTCAAGAAGCGCGAGCAGCCCGCGAAGGACGATCACCCGCCCTTCGACGCAGACGCCACCTGACACCGGTCAATCCCGGCTCGTCCGGGCGGTATCGCTATTCTCCATCTGTCCGGTTGCGAGGACGCCCGAGGGGGGCGGGCCGCTGCGGACCCCTAGGGATCGAGGAGGCGGCCGGGCAGATGGAGACGACGAGTCGGGCAGGCGCGGAAGGTGCGCCCAGCACAGTCACCGCAGAGGGCGTGCCGGCGACCCGGCGTACGGTCGACGGCTATCTGCAGGCGTCGTTCCCCTGGTACGGACTGGACGAGGCCTTCACCGGGCCGCGCTGGCTGATGCAGGTCGGCACGGCGGCGGACGGCACGGTGCAGCATGGTTCGACCGGGCACGGCGAGGAGCCGGTGGTACGGGGTGACTCCGGCGGCGAGAAGCAGCGGTTCGCGGTCGTGGTGACGGTGGCGAGCAGCCCCGTACGGCGCAGTGGCGACGGTAAGGGGGTGCTGGAGGCGACCACGGTGTCGTCGGCGGCGTGGCTGGCGGGCTCGGGTCTGCTGGCCTACACGTGGCCTTCGCAGCTGGACCACACGCTGCGCGACGACTGGATGGACCAGCAGACGGAGACGGCGTTCGAGCTCGCCGACGATCTGGACGGGCCCGCGTGGTCGGTGCTGTCCCTGCCGGTGGACGGTGTTCCGGTGCCGTTCCACTACCGGGAGTCCGAGTTCGGGTGGGTGCTGGCGGGGTCGGCACCGGGCGGGGTGCACATCGGAGCGTACGGGCGGGGGATGAGCGCGTACGGGCTGGGGTTCTCCGTAATCGAGGACATCACGACGTACGCGTAGCGGGTGCGGTGGCCGGGGTGCCCGGCCAGGTCCTCGATCGCCGGACGGCCTCGACGGCGCAACCGCGCGCCCTGGGACCTCTCGCCGAACGGGATCGACAGTGCCGCCGGGCGGGGCCTGTGCCCTGCCCGGCGGTTGTGCTGTGGCCCCGTCAGGGGGCCGCGGTTCAGAACTTGTTGCGGGGGGTGATGCCCAGCGACATGCCCGACAGGCCGCGCTGGCGGCCACCCAGCCTGTCGGCGATCGTGCGCAGGGCCTTGCCGGCCGGGGAGTCCGGGTCCGAGAGGACCACCGGCTTGCCCTCGTCGCCGCCCTCGCGCAGGCGTACGTCGATCGGAATGGAGCCGAGCACGGGGACCTCCGCGCCGACCGTCTTCGTCAGGCCCTCGGCGACCTTCTTGCCGCCACCGGTGCCGAACACGTCCACCATCTCGTCGCAGTGCGGGCACGGCATGCCCGACATGTTCTCGACGACGCCGACGATCTTCTGGTGGGTCTGCACGGCGATCGCGCCGGCCCGCTCGGCCACCTCGGCCGCGGCCTGCTGCGGGGTCGTGACGACGAGGATCTCGGCGTTCGGGACGAGCTGGGCCACGGAGATCGCGATGTCACCGGTGCCCGGCGGCAGGTCGAGCAGCAGGACGTCCAGGTCGCCCCAGTACACGTCCGCGAGGAACTGCTGCAGTGCGCGGTGCAGCATCGGTCCGCGCCACACCACCGGGGTGTTGCCCGGGGTGAACATGCCGATGGAGATGACCTTCACGCCGTGCGCCGACGGCGGCATGATCATGTTCTCGACCTGGGTCGGCCTGCCGTCCGCGCCGAGCATCCGCGGCACGCTGTGCCCGTAGATGTCCGCGTCCACGACGCCGACCTTGAGGCCGTCGGCCGCCATCGCCGCCGCCAGGTTCACCGTCACCGACGACTTGCCGACGCCGCCCTTGCCGGACGCCACCGCGTACACCCTGGTCAGTGAGCCGGGCTTGGCGAACGGCACCTCGCGCTCCGCGATACCGCCGCGCAGCGAGGACGTGAGCTCCTTGCGCTGTTGGTCGCTCATCACGTCGAGCGTGACGTCGACCCGTGTGACGCCTTCGACCTTCGCCACCGCATCGGTCACGTTCTTGGTGATGGTCTCGCGCATCGGGCAGCCGGAGACAGTGAGATACACCGTGACAGCGACCGCACCGTCAGCTGCGATCTCGACCGACTTGACCATGCCGAGTTCGGTGATCGGTCGGTGGATCTCCGGGTCGTTCACTGTCGCCAGTGCTTCGCGCACCGCGTCTTCGGTAGCCATACGACGATGTTACGGCGCCTGTCGCTACGCGCGAGTAGCCCTGTCAGCGGTCTTCGTCACTCTCGGCCGGGTACAGGGCCTGCTGGTCGTGCAGGTCCCTCGCGAGGTCGTCCAGTTCGGAGCGGATCCAGTCGCGCGTAGCGACCTCGCCGAGCCCCATCCGCAGCGACGCGATCTCCCGCGTGAGGTACTCGGTATCCGCGATGGAGCGCTCGTTCTGCTTGCGGTCCTGCTCGTAGGTGACCCGGTCGCGGTCGGCCTGCCGGTTCTGCGCCAGAAGGATCAGCGGCGCCGCGTACGAGGCCTGGAGCGACAGGATCAGAGTCAGGAAGATGAACGGGTACCCGTCGAACCGCCACCCCACGGGCGCGAAGGCGTTCCACAGCACCCAGACGATGATGACCAGTGTCATCCAGGCGATGAAGCGCCAGGTGCCCAGGAAGCGGGCGATCCGTTCGGAGAGCCGGCCGAACGACTCGGGGTCGTATTCGGGCAGCAGCCGACGACGCGGGGACTTCGGCTGGTCCAGCCGGGAACGGGGCGGGCGCGTGATGCCCGAGGCCCCCGCCGGCGCCCCCTTCGAGCGTTCCTCACCGGCCACGCGCGATCTCCTCCCCGCCGTGGAGGTCGGTCTCCCGCCAGTCCTCGGGCAGCAGGTGGTCGAGGACGTCGTCGACGGTCACCGCGCCGAGCAGTGATCCGCTCTCGTCCACGACCGGCACGGAGACCAGGTTGTACGCGGCCAGATAGCTCGTCACGTCCGGCAGCGGAGTGTCCGGTGTGAGGGGGACGAGATCGCTGTCGACGATCGAGCTGACCAGGGCGTACGGCGGATCCCGCAGCAGCCGCTGAAAGTGCACGGTGCCCAGGTACTTGCCGGTCGGGGTCTCGTCGGGGGAGCGGCACACGTACACCTGGGCGGCGAGCGCCGGGGACAGATCCGCCTGCCGAACCCGCGCGAGTGCGTCGGCGACCGTCGCGTCCGGCCGCAGAATGATCGGCTCGGTGGTCATCAGGCCGCCCGCGGTCCGCTCCTCGTACGACATGAGGCGCCGTACATCCGCTGCGTCGTCCGGCCGCATCAGCGTCAGCAGCCGCTCCTTGTCCGCCTCGGGCAGTTCGGAGAGCAGGTCGGCCGCGTCGTCCGGGTCCATGGCCTCCAGGACATCGGCGGCGCGTTCTTCCTGGAGCTTGCCGATGATCTCCACCTGGTCGTCCTCGGGCAGCTCCTCCAGGACGTCGGCGAGCCGGTCGTCGTCGAGCGCGGCCGCGACCTCGGCCCGACGCTTCGGCGAGAGATGGTGCAGCGCGTTGGCCACGTCGGTCGGCCGGAGCTGCTCGAACGTGGCGACCAGTGATTCGGCGCCCTGACCGTCCTCCTCCAGTGAGAATCCGCTGACCGCCGACCATTCGACCGTCAGGGTCTCGCCCTTGCGCCGCAGCGCCCCGCCCTTGCCCTTGCGTACGAAGTACTTGTCGATCTCCCAGTCGCGGCGGGCCGGGAGCTGCGACACGGAGACATCGAGAATGGTGACCTCCTCGCCGGTCTCCACGAGGCGGACCCGCCGGTCGAGGAACTCGCCGAGCACCAGGCGTTCGGTGGGCCGCTGTTCGAAGCGCCGCATGTTGACCACGCCGGTGGTGATGACCTGACCGGACTCGATGCCCGTCACCCGGGTCATCGGGAGGAAGATCCGGCGGCGGCTGAGCACCTCGACGACCAGGCCGAGCAGCCGGGGCGGCCGGCCGCCGACCCGCAGCATCGCGACCAGATCACGGACCCGGCCCACCTGGTCCCCGTTGGGGTCGAAGACCGGCACGCCGGAGAGGTGCGAGACGAAGACCCGGGGTGCACCTGCCGCCATGCTCTGCGCCTCCTTCGTCCCATGGAGAGGGGATGGTCCGTTCAGGGATGAATTGCACCGTTATGACGGGATCAGGCTAGCCCGTACTGCTCCGGGTCGGCCCGGTGAGCAGTCCGTACGGCTCTGCGCCGGACGGTGTACGCGACACAGGTACGCTGCGGTCTGCCAGCCCCCGACATGCCGATGAGAGGCAGTGCGCCAGTGACCTCTTTTGTCCCGCCCGTCCGGACCCGCCGCCGGACCTCTCTTGCTGTCGTGCTCTGTGCGGGGCTGACAGCAGCCCTGGCGGGGTGCGGCGACGAGGATCCGGACAAGGGGACCAACGGCATCGGCAGACTCTCGGCGGCCCTGATCGAGAAGAAGGCGCAGGCGGCAGCCGACTCCGCGGGCGCGGTGCGGCTGGCCGGGACCCTGATGAGCAAGGGCGGCACGTACAAGCTCAACATGCGGCTCAAGGAGGACGGCGGCACGGGCTCCGTCACCTCGAAGACCAGCACGTTCGAGCTGCTGCGGATCGGTGACCAGGTCTATCTGAAGGCCGACTCCGGCTTCTGGAGCCATGACGAGAAGGACAATCACGGCAGCGATTCCGGTGCGGCGGCGGGGGACAAGCTCCAGGACAAGTATGTGAAGGTCCCGCAGGACGACCCGACGTACAAGCAGTTGCGCGGCTTCACGGACATGAAGACCCTGCTCGACGGCATGCTCACGCTGCACGGCAAGGTCAACAAGGGCGACCGCGGCAAGGTCGGCTCAGTCCGCACCATCCAGATCCTGGGCGGCAAGGGTGAGGGCGGGGCGCTCGACGTGTCGCTGAAGGGCACGCCGTATCCGCTGCGGTTCGCCCGTGCCGCCGGCGGGGGCACCATCACGCTCGCCGACTGGGGCAAGGACTTCACGCTGGAAGCCCCGGCCAAGGAAGACACCGTCGACTACGGGCAGCAGCTCCCCAAGTCGACCTCGTGACGCAGCGGCGACGGCCCTTACGCCCACTCCCTATCGTGGGAGAGGCCGTTAGCGGCGGCGCTTGCGCAGCAACCGCGGGAGGGCGTCGGGGACAGGGCGGCGGGTGGTCGCCGGGGTCGGCAGCGGCGCCGCCGCGTGCGAGACGTCCGGCAGCTCCGTACGGAACTCGCCGGGCGTCAGCCGCAGTATCCGGCACTCGCGCGCCCAGCGCTCGGTCATCTGCTCGGCGTCCGGCGCGTTCAGCCGCTTGCCCTTGAGTTCGGCGACCGCCGCCTCCCACTCCTCGGAGTGCGGCGCGAGCTCCGTCACGGCGGCGGTCCAGGCGATCAGCCGGCCGCCCTTGTCCTTGCTGCGCACGGTCACCTCTGCGGCGGACCCGTCGGTGAGACCGGCCGGGAGCGGCTGCTCGCCGGGGCCGTCCCCGACGAGATGGGCCGCGCCTTCGTGCCATACGTGCCACAGCGCCCGCGCGGGCCCGGTACCCCGTACCCAGATCAGACCGGACTTCTTGGTGGCCTCCTCGACGAGGGCCGGTCCGAGCAGCGAGTCAGCGGCAGCAGCAGTCATGCCATCAACTGTATTAGAGCCAGCCGTTGCGCTTGAGCGAGCGGTGGATGGAGAAGCAGACGACCCCGATGACGCCCAACACCATCGGATAGCCGTACGTCCACCGCAGCTCCGGCATGTGCTTGAAGTTCATGCCGTAGACACCGCAGATCATCGTCGGTACGGCGATGATGGCCGCCCAGGACGTGATCTTGCGCATGTCCTCGTTCTGCGCGACGGTCGCCTGCGCCAGGTTGGCCTGCAGGATCGAGTTCAGCAGTTCGTCGAAGCCGATGACCTCTTCGTGCACCCGTGCCAGGTGGTCGGCGACGTCCCGGAAGTACTTCTGGATGTCCGGATCGACCAGCCGCATCGGCCGCTCGCTGAGCAGCTGCATCGGCCGCAGCAGCGGGGAGACGGCCCGCTTGAACTCCAGGACCTCACGCTTCAGCTGATAGATCCGGCTTGCGTCGGAGCCGCGCGGGCTGCCCTTCGCCGGGGTGGAGAAGACCTCGATCTCCACCTCGTCGATGTCGTCCTGGACGGCGCCGGCCACGGCGATGTAGCCGTCGACGACATGGTCGGCGATGGAGTGCAGGACCGCCGAAGGCCCCTTGGCGAGCAGCTCCGGGTCGTCCTGCAGCCGGTGGCGCAGCGCCCGCAGCGAGCCGTGTCCGCCGTGCCGGACGGTGATGACGAAGTCTCGGCCGGTGAAGCACATCACCTCACCGGTCTCGACGACCTCACTGGTCGCGGTGAGCTCGGCGTGCTCGACGTAGTGGATGGTCTTGAAGACGGTGAAGAGCGTGTCGTCGTACCGTTCCAGCTTGGGCCGCTGGTGGGCGTGGACGGCGTCCTCGACGGCGAGCGGGTGGAGGCCGAACTCCCCGGCGATCCCGGCGAATTCCTCCTCGGTCGGCTCGTGCAGGCCGATCCAGGCGAAGCCGCCGTCCTCGCGCACCCGAAGCATCGCCTCGTGCGGGGTCAGGCAGCCGGCGCTCTCCACGCGGCGTCCGTCGCGGTAGACCGCGCAGTCGACGACCGCGCTGGAGGCGGACGGGTCACGGGTGGTGTCGTAACTGCTGTGCAGGGCGTTGGTCTTGCGCAGGGAGGGGCGCACGGCGGCGCGCAGGTCACGGATCATCGACATGGCTGGCTCCTTCACGGAGGGCCGTCGTCGGGCGCGTGGAACAGCCCGGAATGGGGACGTGTGCTCACATCCGCAAAGCGGGCGGCACCGCGGCGGCGCGATGACGGCGTTCGCTACAGACAGGCAAAAAAAGGAGTGCTCTTCCGTCGTGCGCGACGCCCTGGTTCCTGACGAGGGAGGCGTCAGATCACCGAAGAAGGGTGTGGGGCGGAAGAGCGGTTGGTACTGCACGATCGACTTCGATCCATTGCAGCCCCACCTCCTCCAGCCGGTCCCCCGTGGGGGATGACGTGTTGTCGGGACTGAGAGCGACGCTTCTGCGTGCTGTCCCGACCAGCGGCCAAGACTATCAGCCGACTCCGGGCCAATCTCTTACTTTGCCCATTCCATACGCGTCCTATGCTCGCGGCATGGAAGAAATTCTGGCTCTGGTCGAGGCCCGGCTCCGTACGGCTCTCGGTGAACCGGACGCGCGCGCCGCGGTGACGTTTCTCGGTACGGACCGGATCGAGGTACTCCGTTTCGTCGACGGCGATGTGGTGCGCTACGCCACGCTCGGCATGTCCGCCCAGCCGATGTCCGATCCGACCGCGGCCCTCGCGGACCCCGTGAAGGGGCCGCGCGCCGAGCTCGTCCTCTCCGTGCGGGCCGGGCTCGCCGACACCGACAAGGTGCTCCGCGCACTGGCCGTGCTGGCGGCTTCCCCGCAGGTCGAGGGGTTGATCGTGGCTCCCGGCGCCTCGCTGGACCTGGGTGAACCGCTGTGGCCCGGGGCGCCGTTCAGCTCCGTACTGGTCGCCGAGCCCGGCGGGCTGGTCGAGGATCTGGAACTGAATGAGCCTCCGCCGCTCGGCGGCTCCGCGGGGGGTGGCGGCCGGGAGACGGGCGGGCCGATGGAGCCGGTGCGGTTCCTGCCGCTGCTGCCGATGACGCCCAACGAGGCGGCGTGGAAGCGGGTCCGCGGGGCGCAGGAGCTCCAGGAGCGGTGGTTGTCGCACGGGACGGATCTGCGGGATCCGCTGCGTACCTCCGTGACCCTGGACTGAGACGAACGCCATACGGGGATGGGGAGAAGCCCCGCCGCGCGGCCAGGAGGGGGAGCTGCGGGCGGGGCGGAACAGGGTTCGCGTAAGGATCAGTTGGCGAAGGCCGTGACACCGTCCTCGGTGGCGTGCTTCGGCTCCAGCTCCTTTGCCTCGTGGGTCAGTGCCGTGCGCCGGACCCAGATGACGGCGGCGCCGACGGCGGCCGCGACCGCGGCGACCACGAACGGGATGTGGATGTTGCTCCATTCCTCGATCTTCGGCGCGAGATACGGGGCGGCTGCCGCGGCGAACCAGCGGACGAAGTTGTAACCCGCGCTCGCCACCGGACGCGGCGCGTCCGAGACGCCGAGTGCCAGCTCCGTGTAGACGGTGTTGTTCATGCCGATGAAGGCGCCGGAGACGACCGTGCAGACGATGGCCGTGGTGTGGTTGCCGTAGCCGAGGATCAGCAGGTCGGCGGCGAGCAGCACCAGTGAGGCGCCGAGCACCCTGAGCGAGCCGAGGCGCTTTTGCAGCCGGGGTGCGACGAGCACCGAGAAGACGGCGAGCAGCAGACCCCAGGCGAAGAAGACCGCTCCGGACTTGTACGGCGTCATGTTCAGCACGAACGGCGTGAACGCCAGGATCGTGAAGAACGCGTAGTTGTAGAAGAACGCCGAGGTCGCGACGGAGGCGAGACCGCCATGGCCGAGCGCCTTGACCGGGTCGAGCAGTGAGGTCTTGCGGGCGGGCTTCGGCTGTTCCTTCAGGAACGCCGTGATGCAGATGAAGCCGATCGCCATCAGGGCCGCGGTACCGAAGAACGGGTAGCGCCAGCTGGCGTCGCCGAGCAGCGCGCCGAGCAGCGGCCCGCACGCCATGCCGAGGCCGAGCGCCGACTCGTACAGCAGGATCGCCGCCGAGCTGCCGCCGGCCGCCGCGCCGACGATCACGGCGAGCGCGGTCGAGACGAAGAGCGCGTTGCCGAGTCCCCAGCCGGCGCGGAACCCGACGAGTTCCGCGACGGACGACGAGGTGCCGGAGAGTGCGGCGAAGACGACGACGAGCGCGAGACCGGTCAGGAGGGTCTTGCGGCCGCCGATCCGGCTGGAGACGAAGCCGGTGACGAGCATCGCGACCGCGGTGATCAGGAAGTACGAGGTGAAGAGCAGGGACACCTGGCTGGGCGTCGCCTCGAGCCCCTTGGCGATGGACGGCAGAATCGGGTCCACCAGCCCGATTCCCATGAACGCGACAACAGAGGCGCCCGCGGTGGCCCAGACGGCCTTCGGCTGGCGCAGGATACTGCCCGCTCCTTGATCGAACGGATCCTCTCCCTGCATGGGCCTTCTCACTCTCCACTAGATCGATGCATTATGCACAGAATAAGTTAGAGAAGCTAATGAGTGCAAATTACATCTATTTCCCCTGGTGGGAGCCACGCTGCGGACGGGTGATCGTCCTTGACGCGGCGACAGCCTGGGAGGACCGTTGGTCGCTATGAGGGGCGAACCCAGTTGCCCGAAGTGCGGAGGCCGGGTCAGGGCGCCCGGTCTTTTCGCCGACACCTGGCAGTGCGCGCTGCATGGCGCCGTGTATCCGTTGCAGCCGGTGACCCCGCCCAGCGTCGAGGCGCTCGGGGTGGTGGTGGCCCGCGCCCGGGTGCCGGTGTGGATGCCCTGGCCGCTGCCCGTCGGCTGGCTGTTCACCGGTGTCTCGTACGCGGGCGACGACCGCAGCGGCGGCCGCGCCACCGTCGTCGCCTGCTCGGGTCCTGGTCCACTCGGCGGTATGGGCGAGCTGCTGCTCGTCGCCGAGGAGCTGGGGGTCGGACTCGGTGCGCGCTACGCAGGGATCGACGGCCCCGACCCCGGCCCGTCCCTCAATGTCGACGGACCTCCCGACGCCAAGGTGCTCGCCGCCGGACGCCCCACCTCGCTCTGGCACGTCAAGGGTGCCCCCGAGGACCGGGCGGTCTTCGTCGGTGAGGCGCGCGGGCTCTGGCTCTGGGCGATCGTCTGGCCCGAGCAGTCCGGGCTGCTGATGTACGACGAACTGATACTGGCCGACCTCCGCGAGGCCGGGGCGGAGGCCGAACTCGTGCCGTGCGGGGCGCTCACACCACGGCTGCTCGACCGGCCCTGACCGCCGGACGTGTGCCCGGGTTCTGCCGTGACCGGCCGGGCGCTGTTCGAATGCCGGTTATCCTGGGGCAGTCCCCCTGTCCGGCTGCGAGCACTGGAGTACGCGTCGTGCGCATCGACCTGCACACCCACTCCACCGCCTCGGACGGCACGGACAGCCCCGCGGAACTGGTACGGAACGCCGCCGCCGCGGGCCTCGACGTCGTCGCCCTCACCGACCACGACACCGCCCGCGGCCACGCCGAGGCGATCGCCGCGCTCCCCGAGGGCCTCACCCTCGTCACCGGCGCCGAGCTCTCCTGCCGGGTCGACGGTGTGGGGCTGCACATGCTCGCGTACCTCTTCGACCCCGACGAGCCGGAACTGGCGCGCGAACGCGAGCTGGTACGGGACGACCGGGTGCCGCGCGCGCAGACCATGGTCCGCAAGCTCCAGGAGCTCGGCGTCCCGGTCGAGTGGCAGCAGGTCGCCCGGATCGCGGGGGACGGCTCGGTCGGCAGGCCGCACATCGCCACCGCGCTCGTCGAGCTCGGCGTCGTCGAGACGGTCTCCGACGCCTTCACGCCCGAGTGGCTCGCGGACGGCGGACGCGCGTACGTACGGAAGCACGAGCTCGACCCGTTCGACGCGATCCGGCTGGTCAAGGCCGCAGGTGGCGTCACCGTCTTCGCCCACCCGCTCGCCGTCAAGCGCGGCGAAGTGGTGCCCGAGGCGGCCATCGCGCGGCTCGCCGACGCGGGCCTCGACGGCATCGAGGTCGACCACATGGACCACGACGAGCCGACCAGGTCCCGGCTGCGCGGGCTCGCCAAGGAACTGGGGCTGCTGGCCACCGGCTCCAGTGACTACCACGGTAGCCGCAAGACCGTACAGCTCGGCGAGTACACCACCGACCCGGAGATCTACGGCGAGATCACCCGGCGTGCCACCGGAGCCTTCCCGGTGCCGGGCACCGGCGGGCCCCGCGACGCGTAGCCGCCTGTCCGCGCATCTCGTCCCTCATCACCTTTTCTCGCTCGCCCGGCCGCTCACGGCTGCGCGCTGTGAATGTCCCCTCTCGACCCGCTCTCTTCTCGCAAGGCCTCACTGTGTTCGACGTTGCTGTCTTCGGATCCCTATTTCTCACGCTTTTTGTGATTATGGATCCACCTGGAATCACCCCGATCTTCCTCGCCCTCACCGCCGGCCGGCCCGCCAAGATGCAGCGCAAGATGGCGCTCCAGGCGGTTGCCGTCGCCTTCGGCGTGATTGCCGTCTTCGGTGTGCTCGGCCAGCAGATCCTCGACTATCTGCATGTCTCCGTCCCCGCCCTGATGATCGCGGGCGGGCTGCTCCTGCTGCTGATCGCACTCGATCTGCTGACCGGCAAGACCGACGAACCGACGCAGACGAAGGATGTCAATGTCGCGCTCGTGCCGCTGGGCATGCCGCTGCTCGCCGGCCCCGGCGCGATCGTCTCGGTGATCCTTGCGGTGCAGCACGCCGACAGCTTCGGGAGTCAGCTCTCGGTCTGGACGGCGATCGTCGCCATGCACGTCGTGCTCTGGCTGACCATGCGCTACTCGCTGCTGATCATCCGCGTGATCAAGGACGGCGGTGTCGTCCTGGTGACGAGGCTCGCGGGAATGATGCTCTCGGCCATCGCCGTTCAGCAGATCATCAACGGGGTCACCCAGGTCATCCAGAACTCCTGACGCGGCCCCGGACACCACAGCGCCCCCGCCACGGACCTTCCGTGCGGGGGCGCTTCGTCTTTGTACGTCGGTGAGGCGTTACGAAGCCGAGGTCTCGGCCGGGCGGATATAGATGCGCTGGCCTATCGAGGCGGCCTGCTGCACGATCCGGTTGACGGAGGCGGCGTCCACGACGGTGCTGTCCACGGCGGTACCGTCGACATCGTCGAGTCGCATGATCTCGAAGCGCATATGGCTTCCCTTCGTCTGATCCTCCTGCTGGAGAACTACTGGGAGGACGGGTGATCCGTCCGCAAGGACGTGGAGCGTCGGACATCGGCGTCCCGCGCTCCACAAGGTGGACAACGGCTTGCTGCAGGCAAACATTCCCTACGCTAAGGAAATTTTTTGGATGTCTAAGTACCAGCGGGAAACCGGCCGTGCACGGGCAATGAGGTCCGCATGAACGAGGCAGAGATCGGCGAACGCCTGGACCGCACCAACAAGCTGCTCCAGCGCATGCTCGCCGAGGTGTCCAAAACCCCCTCGACCCACGCGATCTTCGTGGACGCGGGCTATGTGTACGCCGCGGCCGGGCTGCTCGTCACCGGCACGGAGGACCGGCGCTCCTTCGATCTCGACGCGGAAGGGCTGATCGAGGCCTTCATCGACAAGGCCCGCACCATCTTCGCGGACAGCAGACTCCTGCGCGTGTACTGGTACGACGGAGCCAGGCGCCGGATCCACACGGCCGAACAGCAGTCCATCGCCGAACTTCCCGACGTCAAGGTCAGGCTCGGCAACCTCAACGCCAACAACCAGCAGAAGGGCGTCGACTCACTCATCCGCACCGACCTCGAATCCCTCGCCCGGCACCGCGCGATCAGCGACGCGGCGCTCGTCGGCGGCGACGAGGACCTGGTGTCCGCGGTCGAGGCGGCGCAGGGGTACGGGGCCCGGGTCCACCTCTGGGGCATCGAGGCGGGCGAAGGGCGTAACCAGGCCGAACCGCTGCTCTGGGAAGTCGACAGCCAGCGCACCTTCGACCTGGACTTCTGTCGCCCGTACGTCACCAGACGCGCCGTCACCACGTACGAGGACGACACTCCCGCCCCCTCCCGCGAGGACGTCCGATTCGTCGGCGCGCAGATCGCCGCCACCTGGCTCTCCGCCCGCGGCCGCGACGCCCTTGCCGACCTGCTGCCCGGACACCCCTACCTGCCGGGCTCCGTGGACCAGGACCTGCTGGTCGAGGCCGAACGGGTGCTCCAGCACTCGCTGCGCGGCCACGCCCATCTGCGCCGGGCGCTGCGCGACGGCTTCTGGCAGCACCTGCAGGCGCAGTACTGAGACCGGTCGGTCTGAGCTACACGCCGTCCCAGAAGGCGGCCAGCGCGGCAGCGGTTTGCTCCGGGCGGTCCGTGTTGGGGGAGTGCTCGGCGCCCGCGATCCGGCTGCGGTGCGCGCCGAGCCGCTGCGCCATCTCGTCGAGCAACGGGACCGGCCAGGTGTCGTCGCGCTCGCCGGAGAGCACATGGAAGGGCAGCGGTACGGCGGCGAGTTCGGCCACCCGGTCCGGCTCGGTCGCCAGTTGCCGCCCGGTGGCGATCAGCTGGGCGGGACGGTGGCGCAGCCAGCGCCGGCGCAGCCCCTCGCCGTTCGCCGCCGCCGCGTCCTCGGGCGGGTCGAGGGCACGCATCGCGTCCCACACGTCGGCCATGCTCAGCGTCGCGAGCGCCTCGCTGAGCATCTTCACCTTGAGCTGCTGGGCCTCGACCACCTGGGCGGGGCCGGACGACATCAGCGTCAGCGAACGGAACGGTGAGGCGTCGAGCAGCACGGCGGCGCGGGCGACCTGCCCGCCGAGCGAGTGCCCGAGAAGATGCACGGAGCCACCGAGCGCGTCGGCCTGCGCGAGTACGTCACGAGCCAACTCGCTTTGTTCATAGTCGTCCTGACGGTCCGTTCCGTCGGTCTCGTACTGCCCGCGCCCGTCGGCGGCGACGATGCGGTAGCCGGCGGCGGAGAGCGGTTCGAGGAGCGCGATGAAGTCCTCCTTGCTGCCCATGTATCCGGGCAGCAGAAGGGCGGTGCCGCGCGGTTCGGCGGGCGGTGAGGCATCCAGCACGGCGAAGGCCCCGCGCGCGGTGGGCAGCGCGTGGGCGCGGGTGCAGGGGGGCGGAGTGAAGGTGGGCGGCCGACTCATGACACGAGGCTATGTCCTCACCGACCGGACGGGCCGACTGCGTCCTCAAACCGTCCTCACATGCCGGATGGGCCTGAGGATGTCCTCAAGCCCATCCGGCACGATCAAGCCCCTCCGGCAGTCGAGGAGCGGGGTCCGGGGCAGAGCCCCGAACGATCATCGGCGTGTGCTCAGCCCTCGGTCCTGGCCGCAGTACGCGGCGCGCGCCGCCGCCGCGGCTTGGCCTCGCCCTCCGCGACCGGAACCTCCACCGCGGTCTCCGCCTTCGGCTTCGCCGCGGCCCGCGTCCGCCGACGCGGCTTCTCCCGCTCGGGCTCGGCGATCGGCGCGATCTGGAAGTCGACCTCGTCCTCAGCCGGCTTGGCGACGATCCGGGCGCGACGCCGCGGCTTCGTCACCGTCTTCGCCTCCACCACCGGCTCGGCCATGGGCGCGATCTGGAAGTCGACCTCGTCCGCAGGCTTGGTGACGGTGCGGGCCCGACGGCGACGCGGCCTGACCTCGGCCTCGGCCTCCGCCTCGACCGGTGTCCCGGCGACGGCCGGAGCCTCCGCCAGGGCCACCGCTGCCTCGGCCGCGACATCCGGGACCGCGACCCGCGTACGGCGACGGCGGCGCGGTGTACGCGGCTCCACCGGGGCGTCAGCGGCGGGCGCTGCCACCGCAGCCTGTACAGGCTCCGCGGTCGGCGCCGGCACCGCGGCAGCGGTGCCCTCCGCGAGCGCGGATCCGCCCCGCGTACGACGACGCTGACGCGGCGTACGCGGCGCCCGCTCCTCCCGTGCGGCAGAAGCCGACGGCGCGGACGACTTGCGGCCGCGGCCGCCCGTCTCGCCCAGGTCCTCGATCTCCTCGGCCCGCAGACCCGCACGGGTCCGCTCGGCGCGCGGCAGCACACCCTTGGTGCCGGCCGGGATGTCGAGCTCCTCGAACAGGTGCGGCGACGTGGAGTACGTCTCGACCGGGTCGTTGAACTCCAGGTCCAGGGCCTTGTTGATCAGCTGCCAGCGCGGGATGTCGTCCCAGTCGACCAGCGTGATCGCGATGCCCTTGGCGCCCGCACGGCCGGTCCGGCCGATGCGGTGGAGGTAGGTCTTCTCGTCCTCCGGCGACTGGTAGTTGATGACGTGCGTGACGCCCTCGACGTCGATACCTCGGGCCGCGACATCGGTGCAGACGAGCACGTCCACCTTGCCGTTGCGGAAGGCGCGCAGCGCCTGCTCACGGGCGCCCTGGCCGAGGTCGCCATGGACCGCGCCGGACGCGAAACCGCGCTTCTCCAGCTGCTCGGCGATGTCGGCGGCGGTCCGCTTCGTGCGGCAGAAGATCATTGCCAGCCCGCGGCCGTTGGCCTGCAGTATCCGCGAGACCATCTCCGGCTTGTCCATGGAGTGGGCACGGAAGACGTGCTGCGAGATGTTGGCGACGGTCGCGCCCTCGTCGTCGGGCGAGGTGGCGCGGATGTGCGTCGGCTGCGACATGTAGCGCCGCGCGAGGCCGATGACCGCACCCGGCATGGTCGCCGAGAACAGCATCGTCTGGCGGGCCGGCGGCAGCATGGTGATGATCCGCTCGACGTCGGGCAGGAAGCCCAGGTCGAGCATCTCGTCGGCCTCGTCGAGGACGAGGGCACGCACGTGCGACAGGTCGAGCTTGCGCTGGCCGGCCAGGTCGAGCAGGCGGCCCGGGGTGCCGACGATCACGTCGACGCCCTTCTTCAGGGCCTCGACCTGGGGCTCGTACGCACGGCCGCCGTAGATCGCGAGAACGCGGACGTTACGAACCTTGCCGGCGGTCAGCAGGTCATTGGTGACCTGCTGGCAGAGCTCACGCGTGGGGACGACGACCAGCGCCTGCGGCGCATCGGTCAGCTGCTCGGGCTTGGCCCGGCCCGCCTCGACGTCCGCGGGGACGGTGACGCGCTCCAGCAGCGGAAGACCGAAACCGAGCGTCTTGCCGGTACCGGTCTTGGCCTGTCCGATCACGTCGGAGCCGGAGAGTGCGACGGGGAGCGTCATCTCCTGGATGGGGAAGGGGGACACAATGCCGACGGCCTCAAGGGCTTCGGCCGTCTCGGGAAGAATCCCGAGGTCTCGGAACGTAGTCAGGGTGCTGCCTCTTCTGTGAGACGCGGTCCGAGGCGAACGCTGGGGGTCGTACCGTGCCGGGGTTGGTCATCCGGCCGTGGATGGGCCGGGTGGCGCGGGACCACTGCCGTCGCTCGAGCGCTCGTGCCGCTGAGGGGGCCCCTCATCTGCGGTCGTACGTGGCGTACGCCCCGCGGGGAGGGCTGTCGGGTCGGAGCCGATCGGGCCACCGACCGGGCATCCTCATTCAATTTCGCGCCACCGGTACGTCCAAAATACTCAGTAGTCGCAATACCACTGTACCCCGGATTCGCGCATGTGTGTTGGGCGAATTCATTGGAACGGTGTGATGTCACTGGCTGACCAGGCCCTTCCATCCTTCGACGGGCGGGCTATTCTGCGGTTCATGGAGACGCCAGACAACGCCACTGAAGCCCCCGCGCCCACCGGAATCGCCGCCCAGGACTGGGCCACCGCATCCGCCGAGCCGCAGTACCGTGCCGCGGTCGTGGATCTGCTGGGAGCCCTCGCTTACGGGGAGCTGGCGGCCTTCGAGCGGCTCGCCGAGGACGCAAAACTCGCGCCGACGCTGGCCGACAAGGCGGAGCTGGCAAAGATGGCGTCCGCCGAATTCCATCACTTCGAGCGGCTGACGGACCGGCTGACCGCGATCGAGACCGAGCCGACCGGGGCCATGGAGCCGTTCGCCAAGGCGCTCGACGACTTCCACCGCCAGACCGCCCCGTCGGACTGGCTGGAGGGTCTGGTCAAGGCGTACGTCGGCGACTCGATCGCCAGTGACTTCTATCGTGAGGTCGCCGCCCGCCTCGACTCGGACACCCGTTCGCTCGTCCTCGCCGTGCTGGACGACACGGGCCACGGCAACTTCGCCGTCGAGAAGGTGCGCGCCGCGATCGAGGCCGACCCGCGGGTCGGCGGCCGGCTCGCGCTGTGGGCGCGGCGGCTGATGGGGGAGGCGCTCTCCCAGGCCCAGCGGGTGGTCGCCGACCGCGACGCGCTGTCGACGATGCTGGTGGGCGGGGTGGCGGACGGGTTCGACCTGGCCGAGGTCGGCCGGATGTTCTCGCGGATCACCGAGGCACACACCAAGCGGATGGCCGCGCTCGGACTGGCTGCCTGACAGGCCGCCGACGGCCCCCTCAGGCCGCCGCTGATCGGCTCAGGCGGCGGCCGCGCGGGCGGATCAGCAGCGACAGCGTCACCGCGCCGATCAGCACCGCGCCGATCAGCGTGGCCAGGACGTGTCCTGGTCCCAGCACCGAGTGCATCAGATACGCGCCGAACAGGGCACCCAGAGCACCGGTGGCGTAGACGGCGCGGCGGGACGGGAGCCGGCCGGACAGCGAGCGGAGCGCCGCCCAGGAGAGGGCGAGTCCAAGCGCGACGGAGCCGAGGGATTCCCAGATCACAGACGATCACCTCGCGGGTTGCGGAGGGGTGTCTCCCCTGCTTCCAGAGCGATGGGGGAGGGTAAAGCGGTCGTAGGCCGTACTACCCGTGGGCTGCGGAACGCAACCCTCCTGGGGCAGGTTCCGCACAGGTGCCGCACAGCCGCAACCGGAACGGAGCAGCGGCGGAACGCAGAAGCGGCCCGGAGGGGATACACCCCTCCGGGCCGCTTCGAATTGCTGCGCCTTTGTCCCTAGAGCGCGCCGAACCCCACCCGCCGCGTGCTCGGCTCGCCGATCTCCACATAGGCGACCCGGTCGGCCGGCACCAGGACCTTGCGGCCCTTGTCGTCCGTGAGGCTGAGCAGCTGCGTCTTGCCGGTCAGAGCCTCGGCGACCGCGCTCTCGACCTCCTCGGCGGAAACTCCGCTCTCCAGAACGATCTCCCGGGGTGCGTGCTGCACGCCGATCTTGACCTCCACGGCTATGTCCCTCCGACGGTCAGTCCTCTTGCGCGTGAGCCGCGCCGTACGCACCACACATTAGCCCGGTGAGCGGAGCTGTCAGAGGTCGGCAGGCAACGCCCGCAGCGAACACGTACTGCGGATACGGAGGAGCGCCGATCGGACGTCAGTGCTGATCGATGCCGTGCAGGGGGAACCCGGCGATGCCACGCCAGGCCAGCGAGGTGAGGAGCTGTACCGCCGTGTCGCGCGGAATCGCCGACTGGCTGGACAGCCAGTACCGGGCGACGACCTGCGACACGCCGCCCAGACCGACCGCGAGCAGCATCGACTCGTCCTTGGAGAGCCCCGTGTCCCCCGCGATGACGTCGGAGATCGCCTCCGCGCACTGCAGCGAGACCCGGTCGACCCGTTCCCGTACCGCCGGCTCGTTCGTCAGGTCCGACTCGAAGACCAGCCGGAAGGCGCCGCCCTCGTCCTCGACGTACGCGAAATAGGCGTCCATCGTCGCGGCGACCCGGAGCTTGTTGTCCGTCGTCGACGCCAGCGCGGTACGGACCGCCTGCAGCAGCGATTCGCAGTGCTGGTCGAGCAGAGCCAGATAGAGCTCCAGCTTGCCCGGGAAGTGCTGGTAGAGCACCGGCTTGCTGACACCGGCCCGCTCGGCGATGTCGTCCATCGCGGCGGAGTGGTACCCCTGCGCGACGAAGACCTCCTGCGCGGCGCCCAGCAGCTGGTTGCGTCGGGCGCGGCGAGGCAGGCGAGTGCCCCGCGGGCGCGCCGCCTCTGTCTGCTCGATGGCTGTCACGCCGCCTCCCAAAATTGTGATCGAACACATCTTTTTTCTGCACGCTGCGCCGTACAGCCATCGTACTTTTGAGTAACCCGGGTGCGCGCGGCGCGGACGCAGAATTTCACGGACCGGACGGCTGCGGTAGCCACAGATTTGTCGACCTGCACGGCAAAGCGGGGCGTATCAGCGGTAATCGTCCTCGTCCTCCGCTACGACGCGCGCCTGCTCCGCCGCGTCCGCCTCGTTTGCGGTGTCCCGGTCGATGTCCGTGAGTGGATCGTCGCTCCTCGGCTGGAGATCGGCCTGCTGCTCGGCCGCGTCAGCCTCGGGTGCCTCCGGGTCCGGCTCGTCCGGCTGAATTCTCTCGAAGGTCTCCGGGTCGCTGGGGTCGACCGTCATGGTGACTCCCTTCCTTAGATTCGAGCGTAGGAGCTACCCCGGCACGGCGCTATGCGATCTGTGACGGCGAACACATGAACCACAGCGTGATCGTCTCGTAACATTGCCGCATGTCTTCGACCGAGCTGCCGGGAGTCCGAGCCGCCGCTGCGGCGGCCCCCATGGTGAGCACCGTCCGGGTCGCCGAAGGGGAGGAGCTGCGCTCCGTCGCGCTCCCCGGCCTGACGCTGAACGTTCGCGCCCGGCCGCCGGAGCGGACCGGGCTGCCGCCCGCGCTCTACGTGCACGGGCTCGGCGGCTCCTCGCAGAACTGGTCGGCGCTGATGCCGCTGCTCCAGGACGTGGTGGACGGCGAGGCGGTCGACCTGCCCGGCTTCGGGGACTCCCCGCCGCCCGACGACGGCAATTATTCGGTCACCGGGCACGCCCGCGCGGTGATCCGGCTTCTGGACGCGGGGGAGCGCGGCCCCGTCCATCTCTTCGGTAATTCGCTCGGCGGCGCGGTGGCCACCCGGGTCGCGGCCGTCCGCCCCGACCTGGTGCGGACGCTCACTCTTATCTCACCGGCGCTGCCCGAGATCCGGGTGCAGTGGCCCGCCGTGCCGACCGGACTGCTCGCCGTTCCGGGGGTCGCATCCCTGTTCTCCCGGATGACCAAGGACATGACGGCGGAACAACGGACGCGCGGAGTCATGGCACTCTGTTACGGCGATCCGGCACGCGTCTCCGAGGCCGGCTTCCTCGAAGCGGTGGCGGAAATGGAGCGACGGCTGGAACTGCCGTACTTCTGGGATGCGATGGCGCGCTCGGCGCGTGGCATCGTCGATGCGTACACGCTGGGCGGGCAGCACGGACTGTGGCGTCAGGCCGAGCGTGTGCTCGCGCCGACCCAGCTCGTGTACGGCGGACGGGACCAGCTCGTCTCGTACCGGATGGCACGCAGAGCGTCCGCGGCTTTCCGCGATTCGCGGCTGCTGACACTGCCCGATGCCGGGCACGTGGCGATGATGGAGTACCCGGAAGCGGTCGCCCAGGCGTTCCGGGAATTGCTCGACGAATGCGGCGGGAGCTGATCCGGGGCGTGGGACGACACAGTCGAAAAGGGCCCCAAGCCGACGAGCGAGATATCGATGCCGCCGCGGCGGACCGGGGCGGCGCTCCTGAGGCGATCCGCGTGGAGCCCGGCAGCGGACGGCGCAGGAAGGTGGCCGGAGCACCGCCCGGCAGGGACGGGCACACTCCGTTCCAGGGGGTCCCGCAGGTGCGCGGCGGCCATCCCGAGCAGCGCGAGCCGGGCGGCGACCGGGAGACCGGACCGCAGCCGGTGTTCGGCGACCGGCAGGCTCCGGGGCGGCCGGGCGGCCCGAGCCTGCGGCCCGGGACGCCCGAGACGCCTCGGCCCGTGCCGGAGGGGACGCCGGACCGGCAGCCCGCGGCCGGTACGCGGTCGCTGATACCGGGACCGCGGCGGGAGTTCGTCGACGCCTTCGACGCACCGCCCGCGCCCCGGGCCCCTCGTTCCCCGTCCGCCCCGCCGGTCGGCCCGGTCACCTCGGTCGGCGACGGGGGCGAGCAGCCGCGTCCCGGCGACGCCGATGCCCCGCCGGTCACCAGGAGCGGCAAGGGGCGCACCTTCACCGGTGTCGCGGCCGCCGCCGTGACCACCGTGCTGGCGGTGGTGGTGGCCGGCCAGGTCGCGCACGACAGCAGCGGGCGGGTCGGCGTGGCCGCACCCGGGACGGGTGTCGACCGGGACCGTGGCGAGGACACCTCCTCCCGCTCGGACGGCCGGCAGACACCGAAAGCGGCGGTGGTCGCGCCTCTTTCGTACGAGCAGAAGATGGCCATGGCCTATCCGCTCGCTCCGGAACTCAAGGGTTCCGGACGCTTCGAGACGGTCCCGGGAACCGCGAAGGCGCCGGGCCGGGGGCATAAGTATCGATACCGGATCGATGTCGAGAAAGGTCTCGGTCTCGACGCCGGACTTTTTGCCGAGGCGGTCCAGAAAACCCTTAATGACGACCGTAGTTGGGCGCACGGCGGCGCCATGACTTTCGAGCGGATCTCCAAGGGCGATCCGGATTTCGTGATCACTCTGGCCAGCCCGGGAACCACCGGTGACTGGTGCGGGAAGTCGGGTCTCGATACGACCGAAGACAACGTCTCGTGCGATTCGGCGGCGACCGAGCGCGTGATGATCAACGCCTATCGCTGGGCGCAGGGGTCGTCGACGTTCGGCCCGGAGAAGCTCTTCTCCTACCGCCAGATGCTGATCAATCACGAGGTCGGCCACCGGCTGGGTCACAATCATGTGAGCTGCCGAACGCCGGGCGCACTGGCTCCCGTGATGCAGCAGCAGACCAAGTCCCTCGATATCGACGGCATCAAGTGCCGCCCCAACGCCTGGGTGTATCCGCGTAGTTGAGTCCGGCCGGACCGTCCGGCTGCCTCCCGGCCGATGCCCGCGATCGGGCCGACTGTCCGGCCCTTGGAAAGGTTGTCCGACATGTGGGACGGATGCCTTATTCCGCGTTGACATCAACGGTGCCGTCGCGCATATTTCTCGGCATGTCACGCAAGCCCGTCACCTTCGAACGCGCCGCAATAGAGCTGGCGCTCATCGGTGTGACCGGGCACAGCGTCGCCGACATTCACTGTTGCTGACGCCTGCCTGAGCGCGCGTCGACTCCCTTTCCCCGAGCCCTGTCCCGCAGGGAACGGTTCTTCCCGACTGCCGCGCCGGGCGTACTCCGTCCGCAGGCGCGACGGCGAGCGCCTCGTCCTGGAGCGCAACACGTTCTGGTCGGCCGCCACCGACGAGGAGCGCAAGGCGTACCCGGACCGGATCGATGTCCGCTCCGGACTCGACTCCGCCGTCATCAACCAGCGGCTCGCCGCCTCCCGGGGCGTGGACGCCGCCGCCGTCACCACCGACACCAACCTCGGGCCGGCCGAGCTCGCCAAGGTCACCGGCGACAAGAAGCTCGCCGCCCGTGTCGGCACCGGCCACTTCGGATACACGAACTACATCGCCTTCAACCCGAAGGTGAAGCCGTTCGACAACCCGAAGGTGCGCCAGGCGATCTCGTACGCCGTCGACCGCACCTCGGTCGTCAACGCGGCCGGTGGCTCCTCGCTCGCCGAGCCCGCCACCACCTTCCTGCCGGAGCAGGCGTCCTTCGGCCACAGCGCGTACGACGCCTTCCCGGCCGGCAAGACCGGCAACGCGGCCAAGGCCAAGGAGCTGCTGAAGGAAGCCGGTTATGCCAGGCCTGACCATCACGCTCACGCACTCCAACGAGAAGAACTTCGCCACCAGCCCGGAGATCGCCACCGCCGTCCAGGAGGCACTGAAGAAGGCCGGGATCACGGTCGAGCTGGAGGGTCTGGAGGGCAACGCCTACTCGGACAAGATCCACAACGTGAAGAGCGAGCCTGGCTTCTTCCTCACCGGCTGGGGCGCCGACTGGCCGTCCGGCGGTCCGTTCCTCGCACCGATTTTTGACGGACGCCAGATCGTCAAGAACGGCTACAACTTCAACACTTCCCAGCTCGACGACGCCTCCGTCAACAAAGAAATCGACGAGATCAACAAGCTGACCGACCTGAGCGCGGCCGCGAAGCGCTGGGGCGCACTTGACAAGAAGATCGGTGAGCAGGCGGTGACCGTCCCGCTGTTCCACCCGGTCTACAAGCGCCTGTACGGCGAGGCCGTCAAGAACGTCGTCATCAGCGACTGGACCGGCGTGCTCGACATCTCGCAGGTCGCGGTCAAGTAACCATGGCCGAAGCACTGCTGGTCAAGGAGGCGGGGGCCGCTGCGGCGGCCCCCGCCTCCGGGGCCTCCTCGTTCAGCCGGCGGCTGCGCGCGCGGCGCTCCGCCGTCGTGGCGGCCGTCGTCGTCGCCCTGCTGGTCCTGGTCGCGCTCGCCGCGCCGCTGCTGGCGGGCATCGAGGGCCAGGACCCCACCACGTACCACGCGAACCTCGTCGACTCCGCCACCGGTGGCGTACCGCTGGGATCGTTCGGCGGCATCAGCGCCGAGCACTGGCTCGGCGTCGAACCGCTCACTGGCCGCGACCTGTTCGCCCGTGTCGTGTACGGGGCGCGGGTCTCGCTCGGCGTCGCGCTGGCCGCGACTCTGCTCCAGGTGATCATCGGTGTGGCCGTCGGTCTCGCCGCCGGGCTCGGCAACCGGTTCGTCGACCAGGCGCTCAGCCGCGTCACCGACATCGTCGTCGCCCTGCCCGTCATGGTGATCGCGCTCGGCGCGCTCGCCGTCGTCCCCGCGGACTTCCCGCGCCCGGTGCTGATCGCCGCGATCGTCGGGCTGGTCGGCTGGTCCGGCATCTCCAGGATCGTGCGCGCCCAGACCCTCGCGCTGAAGTCGCTCGACCATGTCGCCGCCGCCCGGCTCAGCGGCTGGGGCGGCCGGCGGATCGCCCGGCGCGAGCTGCTGCCCGCGCTCGCCGCACCCGTCATCACGTACGCCGTGCTGCTCTTCCCCGGCAACATCGTCGTCGAAGCCGCACTGTCCTTCCTCGGCGTCGGCATCAAGCCGCCCACGCCGTCCTGGGGACAGATGCTCAGTGACGCCGACACCTGGTACCAGGCGGCGCCCACCTATCTGCTGATACCCGCCCTGCTCATCTTCGTCACCGTGCTGGCCCTGACCGTCCTCGGCGAGGGCGTGCGCAACGCACTCGACCCGCGCGTCGCCTCGCGGCTGCGGATCGGCACCGGACGCAAGAAGGAGGCCGGAGCATGACCCGGTTCCTGCTGCGGCGCCTCGGCGGGGCGCTGTTCGTGCTCCTCGCCCTCAGCGTCGTCGTCCACGCCGCGTTCTACGTCGCCCCGGGCAACGTCGCACAGATCGCCTGCGGGCCCCGCTGCTCACCCGCCCAGGTGGCGCAGGTCAGCGACCAGCTCCGGCTGGGTGACCCGCTGTACATGCAGTACGCACACTTCCTCCAGGGGATCTTCGTCGGCCGCGACTACTCGACCGGCACCGGGATCCTGCACTGCCAGGCCCCCTGCCTCGGCCGCTCCTACCAGGACGACCAGCAGGTCACCCAGCTGATCCTCACCAAGCTCCCGGCCACCGCCTCGCTCGCCATCGGCGCCTTCGTGCTGTGGATCCTGCTCGGCGTCGGCACCGGACTGCTCTCGGTGTGGCGGCGCGGCCGCGCGACCGAGCGGATCCTCACCGGGCTGACCCTGGCCGGCATGGCCACGCCGGTCTTCGTCACCGGCCTGCTGCTGATCATCGTGTTCTGCTCGGCGCTGCAACTGCTGCCGTTCCCCGACTACGTACCGCTCACCGAGAACCCGGAGCAGTGGGCCTGGAACCTGCTGCTGCCCTGGGTCGCGCTGGCGCTGGTCTCCGCCGCTCCGTACGCCCGGATGACCCGGTCGTCCATGCTGGAGACCCTCGCCGAGGACCATGTGCGCACCTTCCGCGCCTACGGGGTGAGCGAGCGGGGGCTCGTCGTGCGGCATGCGCTGCGCGGCGCGCTCGGCCCCGTGATCGCACTCGGTGCACTGGACATCGGCTCGATGTTCGGCGGCGCCGTCCTCACCGAATCGCTGTTCAACATCCCCGGCGTCGGCCGTGAACTCGTCGACGCCGTGCAGAACGTCGACCTTCCGGTCGTCGTCGGCCTGGTGCTCGTCACCGGCTTCTTCGTCGTCCTTGCCAATGCCGTCGCGGACATCCTGCAGGCGATGGCCGACCGTCGGGTGGTGCTGTCATGAGCCTCGTCGAGGTCTCCGATCTGACGATCTCCTTCGACGGCGCGGCAGGCGTCCGGGCCGTCGACGGAGTCTCCTTCACGCTGGAGGCGGGCGCCGCCCTCGGTGTCGTCGGTGAGTCCGGCTCCGGCAAGAGCGCGTCGGCGTACGCCCTGCTCGGACTGCACCGGGGGACAGGCACCACCGTCGGCGGCTCGATCCGGGTCGCCGGCGTGGATGTACAGACGGCAAACGACGCGGAACTGCGGGCGCTGCGCGGGGCCAAGGCCGCGATGGTCTTTCAGGACCCGCTGTCGTCCCTGGACCCGTACTACGCGGTCGGCGACCAGATCGCCGAGGTGTACCGGGTCCACACGCGTGCCTCCCGGCGGGCGGCGCGGGCGCGGGCCGTGGAGGTCCTCGACCGGGTCGGCATCCCGGACGCGGCACGGCGTTCCCGGTCCCGGCCGCACGAGTTCTCCGGCGGGATGCGGCAGCGCGCCCTCATCGCGATGGCGCTCGCCTGCGAGCCGCAGCTGCTGATCGCCGACGAACCGACGACCGCGCTGGACGTCACCGTCCAGGCCCAGATCCTCGATTTGCTGCACCACCTGCGCCAGGAAACGGGCATGGGACTGCTGCTGGTCACCCATGACGTGGGCGTCGCGGCGGAGAGCGTCGACGACGTGCTGGTCATGCAAGCGGGCCGGGAGGTGGAGAGCGGGCCGGTCGCCGACGTGTTCGGTGCGCCCCGTCGGCCGTACACCCGCGAACTCCTCTCCGCGGTCCCGCGGGTGGACGTGAAGCGGGTGGTGCCGGCCGCGGCGCCGGACGTGAAGGACGCGGTGCCCATCCCGGAGACGCGGGGCGCAGGCGATGGCGAGCCGCTGCTCGAAGCAGTCGGCCTGCGGCGCGAATTCGGGCGCGGCAGCGGCCGGCTGATCGCCGTGGACGGCGTCTCCCTCACCGTCCACCGCGGCGAGACACTCGGCATCGTCGGCGAGAGCGGCAGCGGCAAGACGACGCTCGGCCGGATGCTCGTACGCCTCCTCGACCCCACGGGGGGCAGGCTCCACTACGGGGGTGCGGAGATCGGCTCCCTGTCCGACAAAGCACTGCGGCCGTACCGGCGCGAGCTCCAGATGGTCTTCCAGGACCCCGTCGCCTCGCTCAACCCGCGCCGCTCGATCGGTGAATCCGTCGCCGATCCGCTGCGCGCCGCGGGCGTCCTCGATGACACCAGGATTCGCAGTCGTGTCCGGGAACTGCTGGAACGTGTCGGGCTCGACCCCGACCGGTACGACCGCTACCCGCACGAATTCAGCGGCGGACAGCGCCAGCGCGTCGGCATCGCCCGTGCACTCGCCGCCGACCCCAAGCTGATCGTCTGCGACGAACCGGTCTCCGCGCTCGATGTCACCACCCAGGCGCAGGTCACCGCACTCCTCGCCGAACTCCAGCGGGAACTGGGACTCGGGCTGGTCTTCATCGCCCATGACCTCGCCGTCGTCCGGCAGGTCAGCGACCGGGTCGCGGTGATGCGACAGGGCCGGATCGTCGAACAGGGCAGCGTCGACGAGGTCTACGGGGCACCGCAGGATCCGTACACCAAGCAGCTTCTCGCCGCCGTACCCGCGCTCGATCCGGCGCTCGCGACGGTGCGCCGGGCGGCCCGCAAGGAGCTGGCCGTAGTCTGACCCTGCGTAACCAATCACCCTCATAGCGCGACAGAACGCTATGGGCGTGGGAAAGTTACGACGGTTCACCCCTTTCGGTGGGGGGGTTGGGGAACCCACCACCCCCCCCCCCCCGGTAACCCTAGGGGGGGGGCGCGCGTGGTGGGCCAAACCACCCCGGGCGCCCCTAGGGAGAGC